>NZ_JAKRVY010000008.1:0-84047 GCF_023638055.1 Natranaeroarchaeum aerophilus
CACAATCCCGGACGGACGAAGCTCAAGACCCTGTGATTGATTCTATGACACGCTCAGACTGTTCTATGCTGCTATTGATGTGGATGGAAAATCATACTCACACGACATCCTCAAAATACGATGGGCAGAGACATTGTCCACCATCTCAAAAAAGTATCTGATCTCAACCATCAACTCTTTTCAAGGATTGACTCACGCCGAGAACTACACTCTTAATCGTAATGGCGTTCTTCTTGTATTGCCCAGACTTCGTGTGAACACTCGTACCCGTTTTCTTCGTCATTAACATTGAGTGTGACGTTCACTCTACTGGGCAACGCTTCAATGGCAGACTCGAACTCGAATTGCTCAGGTGGACAATATAAATAGGATCCATCGTCCCCACCGCTATTTGCTGCGATAATGTGGATCTCGATTCTGTATCCGTCGGCGGTTTGTCGGAGTACTGAACTGATCCAGTACGAGTCCGGATCTGAGAGGTCCACGTCGAGGCTGTCGTCCAGGTGATCGATAGCGGCGTCAGCAGCGGCGCTAGCGCATTCTTTTTCGATGTCATCCACATCGTCTACTGTCACCGCCGTTTCGATTGGTTCTGACCGGCCCTGTCCGGATCGAGGTGTGAGATCACATTCGTCGGAGTCATTATGATTGGTACTATTCGTATCTGAGTCGTCGCGCTCATCCCTGTTTTCACCAGTCTGATCATCATCGTCATCATCACTAAGACAGCCAGCGGTCAGAGCGATACCAACACTTCCGAGGAGCTTCCGACGAGTTGGAGGGAAAGACACGCCTAATATGTATGAGCTAGAAAATAATAAAATTTATCCTTTTTACCGTCGGCGAGAGTTACTCGAACTCGATCGAGCACACTCGCCAGCGCGCGCCACCGCAGTCGCCAGCGGAGCGGTGAGACTCGTTGCCCACGACCCGATGCTTGCTGCGATGTTACAATGTTACATTGTATACAATGTGACTACCACAACAATGTGACGCCCCACGGCACGCCCACTCGGCTGGCGCGGTGGTGCTGAGAAGAGCGCCCGGTTCCTACTCCTCGATTGTGCCGTAGCGTTCCTCGACCAGAGCGCTGTACCACGAGAGGAACTCCGCCTGACTGTGGCTCCCGGCGTCGATCTCCACGAGCAGGCCTTCGAGTTCGTCACGCGGCTGGTGACAGAGATCGTGGTCACAGGCTTTACAGAGGTGTTCGAACTCCTTTCCCGCGCGCTCCCACCGATCGCCGTACTTGTCGTATTCGCGCGCCTCCGACCGCGGCAGCGAACAGCCACAGGCGATGCAGGTGACTGACTCCTGTTTTGTCTTCCGGGAACCCCACATGGCTCTACGTTAGCGCGACGCATACTTAGCGTTTGCCGGATCCATCAGCATCCGGGGCGTTTATGCGCGCTCCGGCGTTGGTGTGGAGTATGGAAATCAACTCCCGGCATCACCTGCGTAGCGACGGGGTGTCAGAACTGGAACGCGCCGTCGCCGAGGGACTGGGCGTGGAGATCGATGGCGATACGTACGAGCTCGTCGAACTGGCCGACTCGAAGTTCGATCTCGTGCTGGTCGACGGCGAACCCTCGGTGCTGTACGTTGACGACGAGCCATTCCTCACGGTCCGGGGTGCAAACCGCTTCGAGCCCGAGACACACGTCGTCACGGTCGACAGCGGTGCGATCTCTTTCGTCAGCGACGGCGCGGACGTGATGCGGCCCGGGATCGTCGAGGCCGACGACGACATCGAAACCGACGATCTGGTCGCGATCGCCGAGGAAAACCACGGCAAGGTGCTCGCTATTGGTCGCGCCCTGGTCGAAGGGTCGGAGATGGCCGGCGATCAGGGGAAAGTCGTCGAGTCGGTCCACCACGTTGGCGACGATCTCTACGAGTTCGTCGTCTGAATCGAGCGGCCGCCGGATACCCACTACTGTCTCGGGTTGTGGACGACGAGATCCGGGACGTGTTCGAACCCGGTGTCAGCCGTCACCAGCGCAACATCGTCCGACCGGGCGACACCTGCGATCAGCGTATCGAACGAACCGATCTTCTGGCCGTTGTCCGCGAGCTCTCGTTCGATCGCCGCCGCTTCAATTGTCGCCTCCTCTGTTAGCGGCACCGTTGTCGTCCACGAGAGCGCATCGATCGCGTCCGAGATCGCGTCGATGCCGCGCTGGCGTGCGACGCCGACGT
The DNA here is from genome assembly GCF_023638055.1 of Natranaeroarchaeum aerophilus. NCBI lineage: Archaea > Methanobacteriati > Methanobacteriota > Halobacteria > Halobacteriales > Natronoarchaeaceae > Natranaeroarchaeum > Natranaeroarchaeum aerophilus. The sequence continues at coordinate 2,200 of NZ_JAKRVY010000008.1, forward strand.
AGAGTTCGTACAGTGCTGGCGCTGGAACGCCCGCGGTTCGAGCCATGGTCGGGTTCCGATCGAGATGTTCGAGTGCGTACTGCGCTTCTTGCAGATAGTCGATCAGAAAACTCGTGTCAAAATAGCTCATCCTGATCTGCCTCGAACTCCGCGTCGACTTCCCGTTCGAGCGCCTCGATTTCACCGTCGAGGTCGCTATCGGCAAAGGCACCGAACCCGTCACGCCACGGCGCGTCGGAGCCAGCGGTCGCCAGCCGCCACCATACGATCGTCCGCGCACCGACTTCTTTTCCCGCCACGTATCCATCATCTCGGAGCCCTTTCAGCCGCTCCCGGACCGCCCGCGATCCGATCGGCAGGTCGGCTGCGATCTCGCTGGCAGTCAGTACAGGGTCGTCCGTCCGCTCGAACGCCCGCAAGAGCTCCTCGTCCGACGTATGGCGGGTGAACCGTCCTCCATCGTCATGACCCGGATCGCTCATGGGTGGATTTCTGTCCGTATCGTATATAAACACTCGCACGTCAGCGGTTCTGGAAACATGAACATCCAACGTCGGAAACGGTGGCGGGAGTGCGACCCCGTGGCTATCGGGGTCTGATCGGTAGACTGTAAAAATGGGGCCCGTTACTCCCGCAGCGCGTCCTCGCGCTCGGTCGCTTCGAGCGTCTCCTCCTCGATGTGGGTCGCGACGACCGCGGGCTTGAACGCGCCGCCGTCTATCATCTCGTGCTCGCTCACCGAGGATTCGACGAAGCGCTGGAACGCACGACGGTTCGCAGGGAGTTCACCGTAGAGCACCTCCTCCTCGACGAGATCGTAGACCGGAATGCGTGGCGTCAGGAGTGTGTTCTCGCCGACGACGCTGTTCTCGCCGACGACAAAGCCGCTGGTGACGCGACAGCCAGCGCCGAGCGAAACGCCGTCCTCAACAATCACCGGGGCGTCCTCGACGGGTTCGAGCACGCCGCCGATTAGCGTGTTCGCACCGAGTTTGACGTTCTCGCCGATCTGGGCACAGGAGCCGACGGTGTCGGCGGAGTCGATCAGCGTCCCGTCGCCGACGTGCGCGCCGATGTTGACGAAACTCGGCGACATCATGATGCAGTCCTCGCCGAGATATGCGCCGCGGCGGATCGTCGTTCCGTCAGGCGTGTTCCGCGTGCCGCGATCGTTTAGGTCGTCAGTCTTGCGCAGCGGCAGGACGTCGTGATAGGTGACGCCGCCGTACTCCCGTTCGGCGGTGTGGCGAAGGCCGAAATTGAGCAGGATGCCCTGCTTGACCCACTCGTTGGCAATCCACTCCTCACCCTGCTTCTCAGCGGCCCGAACGTCGCCCGCTTCTAGCGCGGCGAGGAACTCGTCGAGTACGGTCAGGTCTTCCGCGCTCGCGTCGTCAGCCGTCAGTCCGTCCTGTTTTCGCTGCCAGAGGTCTTCGACGTCTGTCTGCAGACTCATGACTCGTCGATTACCGCTCCGAAGGTATACCAGTCAGGATTTCGACCGGCGACCCACGCCGCGGCGTCGAGCGCCCCTGCCGCGAAGACGCCCCGATCCTCGGCGCGATGGGAGAGCGAGAGCACCTCGTCGTTGCCCGCCAGCACGAGTTCGTGCTCGCCGCGGATGTCGCCCGCACGTCGAACGAGGACGCCGATTTCGTCATCCTCGCGGGGGGCGTGGCCCTCGCGCCCGTAGACCGGTTCGACGTCCCGTTCTTCCTGAACGGTGTCGAGGATCGTCTTCGCGGTGCCAGAGGGCGCGTCTATCTTCTGGTTGTGATGGGTCTCCATCAGTTCGAGGTCGTAGCCCTCCAGCGCGTCGACGGCCTCGCTGACGGTTCTGAGGAGCACCTGAATCCCCCGCGAGAAGTTCGTTGCTTTGAGCACGGGGACCGACTCGCTGGTCGCTCGCAGGTCGGCCAGCCCGTCCTCGTCAAAGCCGGTTGTCCCGACGACGAGTGCGACGCCGTGCTCGACGCAGGAGTCGACGATGCCCAGTGTCGCATCGGGGACGGTAAAGTCGATTATCGCGTCCGGTTCGTACTCCGCGAACGCCGTGGCGGCGTCATCCGGATCGACAACCGGTACGCCGTCGATTTCTGCCGCGTCGGCGACATCGATCCCCACGACGACCTCCAGATCGTCTCGGGCCGCTGCCGTCTCGATGACCGTCTGGCCCATCCGACCGGCAGCGCCGTTGACCGCGATTGGCGTCGGTTCGCCGGTTCCCTCGCTCATCGGTCGGCCTCCGCGAGGTCGGCTGCTGCTTCGCCGTCCAGCTCCGTCAGGATCGCGGCGAGTTCATCGCGGTGCTCTTCCGAAAGCCGTGTCAGCGGCGAGCGAACGATCGGCTTCGCGTGTCCGCGAATGTGCATCGCCTCGGCGACCGGGATCGGGTTCGTTTCGGTAAAGAGTGCGCGTGTCAGCGGTGCGAGTTCGTGATGGAGCGCCCGCGCTCGTTCGTAGTCACCGGAAAGGGCTGCACCGACCATCGCGCAGGTGCGCTCGGGTTCGACGTTCGCGACGACGCTGACCGCCCCGCTGGCCCCGATCGAGAGCATCGGAAGGGTCAGGCCGTCGTCGCCAGAGACGACGGTGAACTCCTCCTCGCGCGTGCGCTCGATAATCTCCGAGATCTGGTTGAGGTCGCCGCTTGCCGCCTTCAGGCCCGCGATATTCTCATGGGCTGCGAGTTCGACGACCGTGTCAGCCTCGACGTTCTGGCCCGTCCGAGAGGGGACGTTGTACAGGAGCTGTGGCAGGTCGACCGCGTCGGCGACCGCCCGATAGTGCTCGATGAGGCCCTGCTGTTCCGGCCTGTTGTAGTACGGCGAAATAAGGAGGAGACCGTCAGCGCCAGCATCCGCGGCGCGTTCGGACAGCTCCAGCGCCTCGCGGGTGTTGTTGCTCCCGGTGCCCGCGATGACCGGTACGTCCTCGACGGCGTCGACGACCGTCTCGACGACCTCGACGTGCTCGTCGTGGCTCAGGGTCGCACTTTCGCCCGTGGAGCCGACGGGGACCAGCCCGTCGACGCCAGCGGTTTCAAGTCGCTGGGCGTCCGCTCGCAGTTGGTCGTGATCGATGCTCTCGTCGTCGTTGAACGGCGTCACCATCGCTGGCAGAACGCCGTGGAAAGGGTTCGGTGTCATGTCTGGTATATTGTGATCGGTCGGTATCAATCGATCCATCCGCGGTCGAGGACCGGCCCGCGACGAGCTTGCTACGCTCGCCGGGAGCCGCTATCGACCGTGTTTTTTCAGAAAGGCGACGGCGTACTCGCTCGATGTCCGCGCGGACGAGCCGAGTCGTCGAACGAGTCCGTACACAGTAGAGAGTGTCCGAGTGCCGAAACTTATTCGTTGTGTTTGCGGCCCGGATAGTATGTCGGATGTTGTCACAGTGCGTCGCTGCCATACGACTTATAGGTCGTCGACAGCTATCCGCAGGTATGCGACACATAGGTCTCAAGATCCGGATGGCGATCGTCAGCACCATCCTGTTTGCGTTCTTCTCGCTGGCTGCACTCGTCGCAGTCGTCGCGTTCGGCTTGCCGCTCTGGCTAGTCGGAATTCTGACGGTCGCGTTCATCGGGGTCCAGTACCTGCTGGGAACGAAAATGGCGTTGCGAAGTGTCGGAGCCGAAGATATGTCCGAAGAGGAGTATCCCCAGATTCACCAGACGGTGGAGTCGCTCTCGCGCGATATGGGGATCAAAAAGCCCCGGCTGATGGTCGCGAGTATGGGCACACCCAACGCCTTCGCGACCGGCCGCAAGGGGAAGGGAACGGTCGTGATCTCGACCGAACTGATGCAGGTACTCGACCGCGAGGAGCTCAATGGCGTGATCGCCCACGAGCTGGCACACATCCGCAACCGCGACGTCGTAACGATGACTATCGGGCAGTCGATCGCCGCGATCGTCGGGATCGCCGCCCAGTGGGTCGTCCTCTTCACCGGCGAGCGATCCATTGCGAACTACGTGCTCGCCTTCGTCGTGGGGATGATCACACAGATGCTCGTGATGGTCTTCGTCATGGCCATCTCGCGGTACCGCGAGTACGTCGCCGACGCCGACGCCGCGGACGCGATCGGTAACGGTGAACCGCTCGCGCGAGCGCTCGAAAAGATCCAGCGGAGCGCAGAACGCACCGACGCCGAAATGGACGATTCCGTCGCCGCACTCTGTATCTCGGGTGGCGCCGCAAAGAAGCTGCTCTCGACGCATCCCTCGACCGAAGAGCGGATCTCGCGGCTGCGAAACCGCCGGTAGACGCCAACCGACTCCCGTTCTTTATGTACTGGCCCGCACAAGAACCGGCATGAGCGAGATCCATCCGGGTCAGCGCGTCGCCGTTCTCGTCGACGCGCAGAACCTCTATCATAGCGCACAGAGCCTCTACAGTAACAATATCGATTACTCCTCGCTGCTCGAAAAGAGCGTCCAGGACCGCGAGCTAACACGCGCCATCGCGTACGTCATTCGCGCCGACTCGCCCGAGGAAGAGAGCTTCTTCGACGCACTCACTGACATTGGCTTCGAGACGAAGATCAAAGACATCAAAACGTTCAGTGACGGCTCGAAGAAGGCCGACTGGGACGTCGGGATGAGCCTCGACGCGGTGACACTCGCCGAGCACGTCGATACGATCGTGCTCTGTACTGGCGACGGCGACTTCTCGCGACTCTGCTCGCACATGCGTCACGAGGGCGTTCGCGTCGAAGTGATGGGATTCGAGTCCTCGACTGCCGAGGAGCTAAAAGAGGCTGCTGACTCCTTTGTCAATCTGAGCGAGCGGACAGAGACGTTTCTGCTCTAGTCAGCGAACGTGGAGAACTGTCCGGCCGTCTAGACCGCTCGTCCTTCGCCGGACGTCCCGACGAGCAGGGACCCAGCCGCCATCGCGATCGCGGCCACACCTGCGAGGATCGCGGGAACTCCGGAGTCGAGCGATCCGGTTGCGAGAAGAATAATGCTGCTGATCGCAATGAGAACCGCACCTGCCGCAACTTTCGTAGTATCCATTTGTATACCAGCCAGTGTGGGCTTCTAGTTTATAGGTTTCCCCTTTTGGCCGACAGTTTGTGTATTGGTAACTACCCACATAATCTGCGGATGGCAGTTCCGTCCCGCTGTGGAATGTCGAAGCGCTTTCACGCGCCGACGCCCTTGACTCGACAATGAGCGACGACGCGGATACCGGACTCGGCGAGGACGGCGAGCATCTCCGGACTGTCGCCGGCTACCAGTTCGGTGGCGGGGCAGGGCCAGCACTGTTTCCCGAAGACGGACGGTTCACGATCAAACGCAGCAGCTCGGGCAGGCCACAGCAGGTGATCGGCGAGTCGGATCGGATCGTCTCGTTGAACGTCGACGGGCGGTACACGCTCGGTATCGAGGGGGGGAAACGGCTCCTCGCGCTAGCCGACCCACGGAATCGCGTGGTCGTCGGCGACGAGAGCGAACCGTTCGTGCGTGACGGCAAGAACGTCTTCGCGAAATTCGTCGACCGGGTGGACGGCGACCTCCGCCCGGGCGACGAGGCGCTGGTCGTCCACGAGAACGGTGACCTGCTCGCTGTCGGTCGCGCCGAGCTATCGGCCGACGCCATGTGTGATTTCGAGACCGGGATGGCGGTAAAGGTCCGTGAGGGAGCCACCGAGGAGTCGTAGCGAGCGGACGGAACGGTTTTGACGGTCGGCGCGCGTTCGTTTGATCGTGAGCGAGCGCATCCAGTACGACTCCGAGTTCGCCTTCGAGCTTCGGGTCTGTTACTGGGCGGAACGCGAGTGGCCGCCGATCGGGACGCTTGAGGACGACACGATCGCACTGGTCGCGCGGCAGTTGGGGACGAAACGGCGACGCTGGGACACCATTGTTGTCGAGACGACCGCCGCGGCGCTCGAACAGCGTGCGACCTTCGGGACCGAACGGCTGGACGACGACCTGCGCTACGTCCTCCGCTCCGCGCCCGAGGAGTGGACCTTCTACCGTGATGCGCTTCCGGAGCCCGACTACCCGTGGCGGTACGTCCGCGAGACGATCCACGAGGCCGACGACCGGGGGATTCTGGACGTCCGAAAGTCGGGCAACCGGATCGAGATCAGGCGACAGTATCGCTATCCGGAGTGGGTCGACCGAATCGTCGCCATCGAGAACAAGCCGGATCTGGACGCGAGCGCGGCGAGCGCGTTACAGCCCCAACTCGAACGGGATGTCGCGCTGGGGCTGGCCGACGAGGCGTGGGTGGCGACCCGTGCAACCGACGCCGCAGTCTCACCTGTCCTGTTTGAGGACCTCCCAGTGGAGGCGGGCGTACTGGAAGTCGATCCCACAGCGCTCTCGGCGTCGGTCGCCTGGCACGCTCAGGCGCTCGAACCGGCGGCACCGGGAACGCGGATCACGGACCGTGGCGGTGGGCACTCCTCATTCGACCAGTCGGCGGCGACGTTCGAGTACGTCTCGCCCGATCGAAAAGCGACGCTCCGGTATCGGATCGCAGAACGAGCCTACGAACGCGGCTGGCGGGCGTTCATCGACACAATGCGATCGGACTGTCGGTGGTTTGGCCCGCGTGAACGCGACGGGCAGGTGCTCCCCTGGTGTGGCTCGCACTGTCGCGTCCAGACCGCAAGCGAGTGTTCCGGATCCTGTCCAGCCTTCGAGCCGGAACCGCCAGCATGGCGGCAGCACAGTTGGCCGATCGACGGAGGGCCGGGGAAGACGGTGGAGCGGTTGCTCGCCGCTCGGCGTGCTCGGCTTCGTGGGACCAAAAAATCGTGATGCGCTCAGCGCGAGGGGCCAGTGATTGCCGTTTACTGGCGGCAAACGTCGGTAAGCGTTGTATTCACACTTCGTTTCATTCACCGTTCTCCTCTTCGCCGTTCATCTCGTCGTCTTCCTCACCGTTCTCCTCTTCGCCGTTCATCTCGTCGTCTTCCTCACCGTTCATCTCGTCGTCCATGTCCTCGTTGTCGACAGTGAGAAGGAGATCGAACTCCTCGTCGACCGGTGCCGCTTCCGGTTCGAGGTAGCCCACTGCAAACGCGGAGTAGACCAACCCGGACTCGGTTTCGACCGGGAACTCCGCGACAGCCTCCTCTTCGCCTGCCGCCCGGATTTCGAGCGTGTACTCGCCTGCGGGTACTTCGACGGCTCCGGCTTCACCGAAGTCGACGTCTTCGAGCAGGACATCGCCGTTGGCTGCGATGTCGACTGCCGGAGCATCGGGTGACGCGTGGACTGCCCGGACACGGGCGTCCTCTCCCGGATCTTCGAGGTCGTCCTCGTAGGTCTCGACCGCGAACTCCTGGGTTCCCTCCTCGTCGAGTTCGCCGATGGCTGCTGCGGTGAACGCTCCTGCAGGCAGCTCGACGTCCTCGTTGAACACTTCGGTCTCCTCGTCACCGGCCGCCGTGATCCGGATGTTGTACGTATCGGGCTCCAGTTCGAGGTAGTCGCTGACCGCCCGGAACGGGACGTCTTCGAGCGTCGGTTCGTCGTCGACGTAGACATCGACGTTCGGGGCGTCGGGCGAGAGGTGGGCCACGCGAAGCATAGCCATCTCGTCTTCTTCTTCTTCCTCTTCCTCCTCTTCCTCTTCCTCCTCTTCCTCTTCTTCCTCCTCTTCTTCCTCTGGGTCCTCTTCTTCTTCGGGATCCGCTTCGGGATCTTCCTCTTCCGGATCGTCCGCCGCGTCGGTACAGCCTGCAAGGGTTCCGAACACTATCGCACCACCCGTCGCTTTCAGAATCGTCCGCCTCTGTCTGTCTGGTTTCATAACGACGTATACAGGTAGGGAAATCACACGGATCAACGATTTCCGAACTCTGGCCCTGATCTCTCCAAATTCTCTCCGGTATGGCCTCCTTGTGTATACAAATCCGTGCTTACGAGTACAGCGGCCAGACGCCCGAGCAAGTACCTGGTGTGTACTTATATCGCCTCCATCAGTACGTTGGAGCCAGATGAACGCCGATCTCTGGTACGTCTTCGGCAGGAGTCGCGGGGGGCCGAACCGCCTTCGGCTCGTCCGAGCTCTCGACCACAGGCCGAGAAACGCGAACCAGCTCGCGAAGGCGCTCGACCTCGATTACACGACGGTCAGACACCACCTGGACGTGCTCATGCAACACGGTGTCGTCTCGAAGACCGACGACGAGTACGGGGCAGTTTACGAGCCGAGCGAGTCCGCCAGAGAGCACTGGGGGACAATCGAGGAGATCGAGAGACAGCGAAGCGAAGTGGAGACACCCGACACGGTGTAGCTCAGTCCGACCGTTCGACGTCCAGCTCGTCCCGATCGACGCTCAGGCGGAACGTCGGCACGCTACGGTACACGACCTCGACGACACCTTTGCGACGCAGACTCTGGAGTGCCGAGCGAACGTCCTCCGTGTCGGGATCGATATCGTGGGCATCCCGTAGCGCGTGGAGCACGGAAACGACGCTCTGTGAGCGCTCATCCGGCCCGGCGAGCACGCCGAGAACCTGTGCCTGCAGTTCGGGGACGCGAACCAGACTCGGCACGTCGTCTTCGTCCGACTCGATCCCCGGTTCGACGTCGACGAGGTCGTTTGCCTCACTCGTCGCGCGGATCAGGCTGTTGTCGTCCCGATAATAGTAGTCGCCAAGCTCCGACTCGAGGTAGCTATGGACCTCGCTCCCGCTCTCTACCCCCCACCGCTCCTGTAGCTCGCTGTTTTTCGTCGGCTGTAACTCTACGACATCTGCGAGGCGGTCGCGAGCCTCCTCCGAAAGCGTCATTGAGTCGTGCTATCGACACCGTGGTACTTGCCAGTTCTGGATCCCTGCAGACGTGTCACCGAAGCCACCACATCCACGTATGTCTGTGTCTCACGTACTACCGGTATGGGACGTGAAGTCCGACTCAGTCATCTCGATGCACTGTTTGGCGAACTCGACTATCCGATCACACCGGCGGCGGCAGCGGCCGAATTCGACGACGTAACGCTTCGCCTCGCAGATGGCGAAGAAAACCTCGGCGAGCTCGTTGCTGACCTGCCCGACGAACAGTACCGGTCGTCGGGCGGGTTGATGACGGACATTCACAACACGCTCCCAAGAGGGGCAGTCGGCGAGCCGTTTCAGTCCGAGGGCGACGGCTAATCCCGCAGGGCGTCGACCGGTCGCTCGCTCGCCGCCTTCCAGGCCGGATAGAGCCCGCTCAGTAAGCTGACCCCGATCCCGAAGGCAAAGGCCAGTGCGAGATAGAAGAAATTCGCCGGGTCGAGCAGGATCCACAGCTCAACGGGCGTCGTTAGATACAGCCCCGCGGCAAGCAGCACCGACACGACGACGCCACCGAACGCGCCGAACAGGCCCAGCAGTCCCGCCTCGATCAACATCATCCGGAGTACCTCGTCTTTTTTGACGCCGACCGCGCGCATGACTCCGATTTCCTCGCGGCGCTCGACAGTGCTCATCAACATCACGTTCAGGATGCTCACGCCCGCGATCACCAGCGAGATCGAGCCGATTCCGAGCAGGAAGCTCTGCAGCAGGGAGAAGAACTCGTCGATCTCGTCGGTGATCTCCGATAGCTCGAAGACATCGATTCGCTCCTCGCGGGCGTTGAGTTCAGCCCTCACGGCGTCGGCCGCCGCAGCCGTCGCTCCGGTCTCCTCGCCGCGCAGGATCACCTGCTCGTAACCGCTGCCCCCAATCGCGTTTTCGGGCAACAGGACGGCGTCGTCCGCCGAGAGTGGACCGAAAGACTCGACCGGTTCGAGTACCGCGATCACCCGGTAGGTCGTGTCGTCGATGGTAACGACGTTGCCCTCGCCCGCGTCCAGCTGCTCGGCGACGCTACTGCCGAGGATCGCCCCCTGTGTGTGCCGGTCCGGCAACCGCCCTTCGTCGGCCTCGTAGATCGCGGCGGGGTCGTCGATCCCGTACAGCGTCGACGCTGTCGATTCCGTCCCCCGGGTGACCAGCCCCGTCTCCGTTCTGATCGGGGCGACGGTCACGTCGTCGGTGACGCGTTCGATCGACTGGACCTGTCGCTCGGTGAGTTCGTCGAACCCCTCGTCGGCGTTCGGTGTGATGACGACCTCGTTACCGATATCGCCCAGCGCGTCCGCAGCGCCGAGCGAGAGCACGTTTCCGAAGATGCCCAGCGCGGCGATGGCGACGACTGCGATGAGGATCCCGAGCCCCGCGAGAATCGATCGGAACCGGTTGCGCGAGAGATTCCGACGTGCGACGAAGACGGCCGGGAACTTCACCACAGCAGGTCACCTCGCTGTAGCCGCCAGCACGTCCCAGTCATCGGATTCGCCCGTCGAACAACTCGACGGTTCGATCGGTGTACTCGGTCACCAGTTCGTCGTGGGTCACGGCGATCACGCTGACGCCCTGTTCGGTGATCCCGGACAGCTCGTCCAGCACCTGCTCGCTCGTGTCCCGGTCGAGGTTGCCGGTCGGCTCGTCGGCCAGCAGAATCCGCGGTTCGTTGATCAGCGCTCGTGCGATTGCAACGCGCTGTTGCTGGCCCCCGCTGAGCTCCGTCGGGGTGTGATCGAGCCGCCCGCCCAGACCGACCCGTTCGAGCAGGTCGACCGCGCGCTCGCGCCGCGGGGGGCCGTCCCCGAAAATAGTCGGTAGCGTGACGTTCTCGACAGCGGTCAGCGTCGGTAACAGGTAAAAGTCCTGGAAGACGAAGCCGAGCAGCTCCTTTCGCATCGTCGTCCGACGGTCATCCGAGAGATCGCCGGTGAGCCTGCCGTCGATTCGGACCGTCCCGGACGTCGGCTCGTCGAGCAACCCGAGCACGTTGAGCATGGTCGATTTCCCGCTCCCGCTTGGTCCCATGATGGTGACGAACTCGCCGCGCTCGACGCGGAGATCGACGTCGTCAAGCGCCACAACAGTTTCCGCGCCGCTCTCGTAGACCTTCCGGACGGTATCGAGTTCCAGCGCCGGATCGGACGCCGGCGGATCGGACGCCGTGGTCGCCCTCTCAGTCGCGTCCATTGCGCTTCCTCCAGACCAGCCCACCGCCGCCCAGTGCCAGCAGGCTGATGCCCCCAGCGAGTGCGAAGGGCCAGACCGTCCTGCCGTCATCGCCACCCGACTGCTCGCGCGGCGTGTAGTCGAGCTCGACGGTGTGTTCTTGCTCGACACCGTCGTCCAGATACGTCACCGTGATCGGCACCTCGGTCACGTCCTCGTCGACGGTCGCGGTCAGATCGAACCCGACGAAGTCACTTTCCGGCACGGCCCCGACAAAATAGTTTCGCTGTGGGTAGGTCGGCTCGACGCCGTCCGCAGGCTCGACGGCGACGACAGCGCCGTTCGCGTCGGCCGTGCCGACGTTTGCGACGTTCCCCGAAATCGCTACATCCTCGCCATCGGCGACGATATCGAGGTCAGTGAAATCAAGCGTCGCTGTGGGGGTGCGCTCGGGCGTGTACTCGTAGGCAGTCGCGCTCGCGAGTCGGTCGGTTCCGAGCGTGTACCGCGCCGTCACGTCGATCGTTCCCGCCTGCTCGACCCGGTCGAGATCGAGGAAGACGGTCTCCTGTTCGCCGGGGGCGAGATCGGACGCCGGGATTCGCGGAAGGGACGTCTCGTTGGCCGCGGGTTCGACGACGACTGACCGAGCAGTCGCCGTGCCGAAGTTCGTCACCTCGATCCGGAGCAGCCGATCGCTACTTCGATTGGCTGCTTGGTCCTCGTCGTCCGCCGCTGCGTCGCCATCCTCGATCCCTGCATCGCCGAACGCGCCACCGAGGTCGCCGACGTTCAGATCGACACCTGCTGCGGCGTCCTCGTCGTCCTCGGTTTCGATGTCACTCGCATCGACTGCCTGCGCGTCGACCTGTACGTCGTCCTCGATGCCGCCCGCGTCGACCCCACCGACCACGACGGTGACCGGGTACGTGATCGTTACCGACTCCTCGATCTCGTCGCCGTCCTCGTCGGTCGTCGTGTAGGTCCCGTTTACGGTCGCCGTCAGCTCGTGGACGCCAGCCTCGTCGAACGCGGTATCGAGGGGTATCGTGACCGTATCGCCGGGCGACAGTGCACTGACGTTCTCGGCGGTCGCGTACGTTCGCTCGTCGTCGTGGAGGCGGGCCTCGTCGACAGTGACGGGCTCACCGCTCCCGGCGGAGTTCGAGACGGTCAGATCGACCGTGGTCGTCTCGTCCGGCGCGGGGGTCTCGGGAGATACCTCGACGTCGTCGACGATCAGGCGTGCATCGGGGACTGCAGCCGCAAGGCCCAGACTCCCGACGATCAGCACGAGAAGGGTAAAAACTGCAAGCGCTGTTCGGGGACGCGTCATAATTTCTGCTCAGGAGCCGACAAGTAAATGGGTGTCGGAGGGGAACGGTTTCGCAGGTCAACCGGCCAAACGCCGGGCTTATCACTCCCCACGGGAGTAGTCGTGTGTACCAATGGAGTTTTGCGACGAGTGCGGCTCGATGATGAAAGCCAACGACGAACTGTGGGTCTGTGGGAGCTGTGGCAACAAACAGCCGAAAAACCCCGACGCGAACTACGTGCTCACCGACGATCAGGAGGTCAGCGAAGTGATCGAAACCGGCGACGGCGACAGCGGCCTGCCGACCACGTCGGCGCAGTGTCCCGAATGTGACAACGATCGTGCCCACTGGTACATGCAACAGATCCGCGCGGCCGACGAGTCCGAAACTCGCTTTTTCATCTGTACCGACTGCGAGCACAAGTGGCGCGAAGACGACCACTAGCTGGAGTCGGTTCTCTCACGCGGTTCGGAAGCCGTAGTTGATCGTCCCCCGCTAGCTTCACATCTATCCCCGAAAGCCCCCTCCCGCTCGACGGCGCTGCCTCGCTGCGATCCTCGGACTCCGTCCTGCGAGTCTTGCGTCGGCGGAGCCGCCGAGCGGTCGGCCCCTTTCGATGCCCCGGCCGGGACGGGGCAAAAGTCGCTCTCGCCCGCGCCAATCCTGAAGTAGCCCGCGAGCGTACTACGCCCGATGGCAGAGCCGCCGCCGCCCGCCGTCCCGGAGGAGCGTCTTGATGCCGAGGGCTGGGAGCGCATCGAGGACACCACCGAAATGCGGTTTCGGCTGCCGACGCTTACCGTAACTGGCCGGACCCTGGTGTACGAGGACGCCGACCTGCGCGAGCGGTTGCGCCCGGCAGTCGGCGACACGACGCTCCGGTTTTTCTTCGCGACGCGGCTCTCCTTTTCGCCGCCCCTGGGTCCGGGGATGGGACCGATGATCCGGTCGACCGTCGTCAGGGAGGCAAAGCAGGCCTTCGCGGAGGATCTCGAAGCCAGAGGGATCGGGGATGTCGAGCAGACGACCCGCCAGCGCATGCGCGTCGAGACCGGCGACCGGGCGACGCTGCTGGGCTATCGCGGACGGTTCGACGCCGAGGGCGAGTCGATGAGGATCGAGGGGTGGCTCGCCGTCTGGCTTGGGGAGGGGTTTCGGATCTCGGGCGGTGCACACCCCAGATCGGTCGAGGACGTCGACGCGACTCCCGGCGAGTGGCGCGAGGAGGTGCTCGATCTGATTCGGGATGTAGGATGATCGTGGTGTCGGTCCAGAACGAACCCAGTGTCCCGGCGAAAGTACTTAAATAATGTATGCGCTATGTATACATATGAGCACCTCGATCCGTGTTTCCGACGAGACAAAAGAGAAACTCACCCGCCTGAAACGTGAAAACGAGAGCTTCGACGAACTACTGGCCAGACTGGCAGGTGAAGAAGAACCGGTCGATATAGGATCGTGGGATGCTGAAACTGCAGATCACGCGCGGCGTGCAATCGATCGCTCCCGGGAGAGTTTCCGTCGATGACGTTTCTCGATTCGTCAGTCATCATCGACATGCTTGAAGGGCGCGAGGAAACGGTCGAGTTCGTCGAAGAGCAGCCGGGACCGTATCTCACGTCTACACTCTGTGTCTACGAAGTCCTTGATGGATCGCTGGGAAGCGGACGAACCGATGTTGACGCGGAGCGACAGCGATTCGACGGTATTCGGTCGATCGACGTGAGTGAGACAGTCGCTATCGAAGCGGCGAAACTACAGGACGAGTTGCTCGATGACGGGCAGCGAATGGGGGTGCGAGACCTACTTATCGCCGCTACTGCACGATCCACTAGCGACCATCTGATCGTTGCAGACGCCGATTTTCAGGTGGAGGCTCTGGAATCCAAACTGGATGTGACGAATCTGCGAAAACGAGACTAGACGTTCCGCGCGAACGTCAGATAGCCAGTGTGGCCGACGCCCGCAGTCGATGGGCGGGAACCACGGTCGTCGAAGTCCATCTCGCGCTGGATCGTCTCCTGTGTGACGACATCCGAGAGACCGACCTCCCGTGCGGCGCGACAGGCCTCACGGGTGTTCTCGACGAACGGCGAGTAGACGGCGAGGTAGCCACCCTGTGCGAGCAGGTCGGGAGCCTCCTCGACGACCGTGGCGGCATCCTCCGTATCGAGCGTGATGACGTCGAAGCGCTCCTCGCAGTCCGCGACGTAGTCGGTCACGTCGCCAGCCCGGACGTCGACTGACTCGCTCACGTCGGCCAGTTCCATATTCCCGCGGGCAACCTCCGCGAACTCGGGGTCGCGCTCGAACGTCAGCACGTCCGCGCCCGCACGAGCGAGATACGAGGCGAGGACACCAGTTCCGGTTCCGGCATCGAGGACGCGGTCGCCTCGACCCACACCGACGTGGCCGATGATCAGCCCGATATCGCGGGGCATCATCGGCGCGCCGGTGCGCTCCATGTGGTTGAACAGGTCGGGACCGCGCAGTCGCCGGACCTGAAACTCCTCGTCGAGATGCGTCGTCAGGGTGTCTCCCGGCTCGACGTCCTCGGGGACTTCCAGTACGCCGAGGTCGGTGCCCTGTTCCTCGCCCGGTTCCACGAGGAACTGTCTGCTGCCGCGAACGACGAGAACTGTCACTCTAGCTGGTCGACTGCGGCGGCGAGATCGCCGTCGTTGGCTTCGAGGGCCTCTCGGGCGTCATCCTCGCTTGCGCCGGTTCGCATCGCGACAATTTCGACGTCCTCGTCGGGGACGCCACCTGCATCACCGCCGCTCTCGACCGCGGGGGCCGAGCCGCCAGCACTGCCGGGTGCCTGTTCGTCGGGCGAGCCGACGATCTGGTAGGTTTCCTGCCCGCGCGCGTCGATCTTGTTCACCTCGGCGTCGGTGAAGACGAGATCGGCATCCGGCGTCTGAATAATCACTTTTTCGGCGTCGAGATCCTCCATGTTGACGCCCATCTGTTCCATCATCTGCTTCATTTTGCGGGGGTCCATGCCACCGCCACCTCCTCCGAACATACTCCGAGGGTGGCCCTACGCGGGGAAATAATTGACGGGATCGGACGTGAGGGCGATACAACAGAGCGAGCTGTCAGGCCCCACTCGCGCGGTACTCGCCGAACTTGACGCCGATCGCGAGCGTGATCGCGCCGAAGACGAGCATCGAGGGCAGTACCATCGTCAGGATCGTGCTCTCGGTCATTCCCATCGGTGCGCTCATTAGCGCGCCGACGCCAAGCAGGTTGACCGCGAGGAATGCCACAAGGGTCTTGGTCAGGTCGAACTCCATACACGAGGGTCAGGACCGGGGGCTCCTAAACGTACCGAGAGCCAGTCAGGTCGGCCGGACGAGCCCGGCCAGCGTCACCAGCGAGCCGATCAGCCAGCCCAGCGGGACGGCGATGCCGAACCACATTCCGAGATACGCCGCACCGGCGAGGGTGTACTGTTCGGAGAGCCACTCGCTGAGTCCGCCCACCGTCAAAACGGTGTCGAGCAGCCAGATCGCCAGCGAGTCGCTCCCGGAGAGGATTATCTCGCCCAGCGTCGGCGAGACCAGCGCGGCGACCACGGGCGGGAGGAAAAGCGCGGTCATCGCGGACGGATACGCGAAGACGACCGAGACGAGGCGGCCGCCGACCTGCGAGAAGACGACTGCGAGCCCGGCAGCTATCGTGGCGACGATGGCGGCCGCAAGCACCGCCAGAAAGCCGTCGAAACTGAACACCTGATGGGCGGCAACCGTCAGGACGCCCCAGACCAGCGCCGCGAGGACGACGACTCCGGCGACGCCGAGACCCGCCGCGACCCGGTCGACGCGGGTCGCGTAAAACCGGAACATGAGGCCAAAGAGCGCAAGCGGGTACAGGACGGCGACGACCGGGATGCCGACTGCCGACCAGAGCCGGTAGGCGATCCAGCCGCTCGTGGTGTTCGGCGTCCACTTCCCCATGACGGAGTGACCACTCCCCCGCTGGCGGGGGAAAACGAGTTCCATCCAGCTTTCGTGGAGGCGTCGAAGATCGACCCTGATTCCGTCGACGACCCCGCCGCTCCCGGACGACCGCGTACTCATACAGTATACAGTGTAAGCGATCCGTTTTCAACGTTCCGGCGGCCCAACGAATCAGTTTTCGGGTGAGTCCAGAGAATCAGTTCCAGGGGCCGAAATCAGGATCGACCTTCCTGTCGACCGCTTCGATGGCGTCGATCCGGTCGATCTCCTCGTCGCTCAGCTCCAGCGCGAGCGCGTTCCAGTTGTCCTCGATGTGCTCTCGGCTCGTCGCTTTCGGGATCGGCGTGACGCCGTTTTCGAGCAGCCACGCGAGGCTGACCTGTGCCGCGCTGGCGTCGTGAGCGTCAGCGATGTCGGTCAGCACGTCCGAATCAAAGACGGCACCGCGAGCCAGCGGCGAGTATGCGACGACTTCGATGTCCAGTTCGTCAGCCATCGACCGGACGTCCTCCTGAGGGAGGAACGGGTGACACTCTACCTGGTTGGCGAGAATCGGCACGTCACAGTGTTCGACAGCTGTCTCCATCCCCTCGGGCTCGAAGTTGCTGATCCCGACGTTCTCGATCAGTCCCCGGTCGTACAGCTCCTCGAACGCGCGGAACGTCTCCTCGGGGTCGTAACTCTTTGCGGGCCAGTGAATGTACAGCAGGTCGAGATAGTCGACGCCGAGTGTGTCCAGACGCTCTTCGGCCGATGCGATTGCGTCCTCGTACCCCAGATCGTCGGTCCAGAGCTTCGTGGCGAGAAAGACGTCCTCACGGTCGACATCGGCCTGCCGGATGCCATCGCCGACAGCCGCCTCGTTCCCATAGAGATCGGCGGTATCGATGTGGCGATACCCAGTCTCCAGCGCGGTCCGGACGCTTTCGGCACACTGGTCCGGATCCTCGTTTTTCCACGTCCCGAGCCCGAGCATCGGCATCCCGTTCACGCGCGGACAGTCGTCGCTGGTCGGTTTCGTCATACCACATCGTTGGTGAACACGACAAAAATGCGTTTGGAAATCCGATCGGGATATTCCGATCGAGTCGGAGGATTTGCCCATATACTGCGGGTCTCCGTATGCGCTCCGGAACCGCTCTTGCAGCCGGAGGCCGAGCGTCGATGCCGAAGTGCTATGGTTCAGGCGTACCACTCGGCGATAATGGCAGACACCACGGACACCGGGACGGAGCTCGTCCGCCGGTCGCTCTCGGACGAGACCGAGGCGATCTTTGACGAGCGCGTCGAGGAGCAGGCCGAGACGGTCGCGGAGCTGCTGTCGGACGGTGAACTGGACAACCCGAGCTTTGCGCTCGGTATCGAGATCGAGACCTACGCGGTCGACGATAGCGGTCTCGCCCGGCTCCCCGATCCGGTGTTCGAAGCGCCCTGTGATCGGGAGCTTGGACTCCACAACGCCGAGCTTCACACGGAACCGACACGCTTCGACGAGGACGGGATCGCCGCGCAAGTCGCACAGCTCAGGGAAAATCTCGACGCCTCTCGTGCCGCGGCAGACGATGCAGACACCGAGATCGTCCTCGACGCGATGTGGGCGGTCCCGCCGTCGGAGGGGACGCAGTCGTACCTCGGCGATGTCGAGGACGACGAGGGGGTGACGATCGCCCAGAATATGACCGCGTCGCCGCGCTACTGGGCGCTCGATAACGAGATTCTGGCACAGGGCAACGGGAGCGTCTCCCTGTCGGTCCCCGGTGCGGAGGTCACCTTCCCGTCGATCCTCTGTGAGTCGTTGACCAGTTCGATCCAGCCACATCTCCAGATTCCCGACGCCGACGCGCTCCCTGCCTACTACAACGCCGCGATCCGGACGCTCGGCCCCGTACTGGCGCTTTCGACGAACTCGCCGCTACTGCCTGTCGATCTCTATGATGTCGACGATCCCGAGCGCCTGCTTGAAGAAACGCATCACGAACTTCGGATCGCGGCGTTCGAGCAGTCGATTAACGCCGTCTGGAACAAGGTGCGCGTCCCCGAAGACATCGAAACGACCCACGATACAATTTCGTACCTGCTCGACGATCCGACCTGTGCGCCGTTCCTTCGCGAGTGGGTCGCAGACGGTGAGCGGAAGACGATCGACGAGCGCCTCTGGGAGTTCGATCACAAACGCGGGACCTACTGGCGCTGGGTCCGCTCTGTTGTCGGCGGCCAGCCTGTCGGTGAGGGTGATAGCCGGTCAGTGCGGATCGAGTATCGGCCACTGCCTGCCCAGCCGACGATCCGCGGCAACGTCGGCCTGCAGGTGCTTGTCGCCGGACTGCTCCGGGGCATCGTCGCCACCGATCACCCGCTAATAGAGCTCGATCACGAGGCCGCCGAACGGAGCTTCTACGCCGCGGCCGAGGACGGACTGGAGGGCGATCTGGCGTGGATCACTGCCGATGGCGAGTACACCGAGGCGAACGACGATATCTACGAGGAACTGTTCGACCTCGTCCGGACGGGGCTCGACGTGCAGGGCGTCTCGTCAGATATGATCACCCATTACATCGAACCGTTCGAAGACCGGTGGGCGCACGGAGTCACGCCGAGCACGTGGAAACTAGATCGGGTCCGTTCGGAACTGGACGCGGGCTTCGAGGACGCAGTTCGGGCGATGCAGCGAGCCTACCGGGAGCAGAGTCGATCCGAAACACCGGTTGCGGACTGGGAGTAGCCGTATTCTGCGGGATACGTGCGTTTTGTTGCCGGAAAGGATTTATTTACTGACCGGCTTGTGTCCCTCATGGAACTGGGACGACGCGCCGTACTGGCGGGAGCTGCGGTCGGGATGGCATCGCTTGCGGGTTGTATGGATCTAATCACCGGGGATACGGTCGAGTTTACGGCCTCGGAGGCGTCGGTCAGCGAGGACGGACTCGACGAAACCGACTTCGAACATATCGACACGGAGGAGTTGACGATCGATGAGGAGGTCGAGGCGGGCGGGATCGAACGACGGCTGATCGTCACCAACTGGATCAACACCTACGAGAAGGATCTGACCGTTCAGAGCGAGACGGAACAGGCTGCAACGTTTGCGGTCGTGTCGACGCCGAACGCCGAAATACTGGGCCAGTCGCTCAACCCGATCGCACAGCTCTCTCACGACGAGCTCCTCGAGGAGTTCCAGAACGAGCTGGGCGATGACTACGACGGACTGGGCGACGCAGACAAGATCGACGAGCGCGAGGAGGTCGTGCTCGGTGACGAAGTGACCGTCAGCACGTTCGAGACGACCGCCGAGTTCGAGGGCGAGGAGGTCGATATCTACATCCATGTGGCGACCGTCACCAGCGGCGACGATCTGATCATCGCAGTCGGCGCACACCCCGCCGCGCTGGGTCAGGAGCGCACGAACAGTTACACCCTGATGCAGGAGATCGAACACGAAGGGTAGGAAAGTTCAACAGTGTTCGCTCCCGAACGACGGTATGGAAAAGACGCCCTCGGGAACGTCGGTCGGCGTCGACGACCCCTACGACCACGTCGACGTCTGCGATCACGTCACTGACGACGGGCGCTGCCGGTACGCCTTCGAGTATGCCGAGCAAGACCCTGAGTTCGCGCGCGAACGACGGGCCGACGAGTTCGCGTGTCCGGTCGCTGCGGGCGACAACTGGGACTGGACTGACTGTCCACACTTTCGCTCTCGAAACCACGACCGCGAGTGTCAACGCTGTGGGCTCGAAGAGCGCCGGGTCGCCCACGAGGATGAGCGGCCGCTCCTGGAAGAACATCATCTCTCCTATGCGGGTGACGGCGAGGAGCTACGTCACGAAATCACCGTCTATCTCTGTCGGTGGTGTCACGCGAAAGTCCACGACTCGTGGGCGCGGATCACCGACGACGTGTCGCCGGACGCGGAAGCACTCGCCGCGGCGGAAGGTCGGCGGAGCCGCGAGCAAAATGAACTCTCCTTCGAGTCGGCCGCGAACCGCTACGACGACTCCTGAGTCTCCAGCGCTTCCGGCGGCCGAACGCTGATGTGTCCGTGCCGGTAGACGTGGATCTCGTACCCCTCAAACGTGAACGTCACTTCGCCGACCGCGAGCGTCCCGTCCGATCGCGGGCTAAACAGCGTATCCAGCAGTTCCGGATCCAGCGAATCGTACAGCGGCGTCAACTCCATCGGGTCGGTCCCCTCGAGATCGGACACGACCATGACGACGATCATGCTCATCGGCATCGCCGTGCGCCAGTCGTACTCGATGTGGTACGTGCCGGTCTCGGCGTCAAAACGCGTTCCCGACGCTTCGTCGTCGACCAGTGAGACCAGGGTGTCAGACTCGATCCAGGCGTCCTCGGCGTCCGGATCGAACAGCGTCCCGGCGTCCGATTCGTCGTCGCTTACCGCGACGTATTCTACGTCCCTGTCCATCCCCATGTCGTTCCTGCCCCCGGAATCCCCGTTCATAGCTGTCTGTACGTCTTCTACCCGAACTCCACTGTACTCAGATAAAGAGGCAGTGGTTTCAGTCGAAGTTTATTCCCACTCCTCGCGACAGGTCTCGTCACAGAACGGATACAGCTGAAACTCGCCGTCTGCGCCGTCGTCGGCGACGACCGGATGCCATTCCGATGTGTCGATACTGGCCCCACACTGCGCACACAGTTCGGTAGACTCGGAGTCCCCCTCGGTCGTCGCGGTGTGTTCGTTGTCGGTCACTGTCTCCTCGTCATCGACCGTTCCCCGTGGATCCCTCCAGCGACCGGACCGTTACGCTACCGTCCCCACTGGCGACGACTCGACAGCCCTGCACGACGAACGAGAGCCGTACTGACGAGTCAGCTGTTCCCGATCCGCCTCCGAGAAGATCGTCAACGGCATCGAGATCGATCGTGTCGAACAGTGGATCTACGTCCAGTACGTCTACGCCTTTCTCCTCTGCAAGGGCTGTGACGATCCGGTCGCTCGGTCTGTGGCCGTCCGAAAGGCTACCCCCTCCTGGATCAATTGTCACATCTGGGGTACTCATTGCTCGTCTGTATGTTCGCCGAGAGCGGGATAACGATACCACCTAACCTACGTACGTTACTGCTCCACGATGCCCTACATAAATAGGACATCTGGTGCCAGTCGGACAGGTTTCTCGGGACAACAGAACCGAATCGCTGGGCGCGTCTACTCCCAGTCCACGATGTCGCCGATCCGGCGCGGCTCGCCCTGCAGGTTCGGGTTGGAGGCGACCATCTGGAGCACCTCGTGGTCGGTCACGTCATAGTAGCCTTTCTGTGTCGCGTCTTCGATCAGTTCCTTGTCCAGTCGGAACTCGGTTCCTTCGTAGACGACGTCGACGCCGTGTTCGTCGAACGCAAGTGTAGTCATATGAACGGCTCGGAGCCGCCGAGTAAAAGGTGCCACGCATAGCGACTGTCGAGGGATGGGCCAACCACCCGGCCTGGCACAATCGTTATGATGAGCTGGAAAGAAGATCGGATGATGCCCTCCATCGACAGACGATCGCTGCTCGTGGCGGCGGCCGGGTCCGCTACCGGGCTGCTCGCGGGCTGTACCGACGACCCGGCACCCCCGGAGCCCCAGATCGAGTACCTCGAGCTGGCGAACCACCGACACGAGGGGCAGGAGTTCTCGGCACGGATCGAGGACGGGGACGGGACCGCATTCGAGACGACCGAACGGCTCCGCGGGGACGAGCCGGGAGAGGGTGCGATAGTTTTCGAGCAACCAGTGTCCGGTCCCGGTGCGTACGAAGTGGTCGTCGAGGTCGACGGGTACGAGTCGTCTACGACCGCATCAGACCTGATCACCGAGGAGGAGGACTGTCTGTATCTGGAGTTCTACCTCGGATCGTCAACGCTACACTCCGAGTATCTGACCTGGCCCTGTGACGAGGAGTCGGTTGCGGAGGACGCTCCGGCGGCGAGCGTCTGACGCCTGTCGGACGCCCGCGCGGGGTTTATTATCCGGCGGTGGAAAGGAGGGCGTGTGTCGCTGCGATCGAACCCGCTTGACGAGCTGTCGATTCCCGACGGGACGACAGTCGAAGAACACGACCTGGTGACCGACGGGGATGTGGTGATCGGCGGGCGGAGCACGATCGAGTTTGGCGTCCGCGGCCGGAACGTCCTCGCCGGTGAAGGTGTCGAGTTCGGCGGCGATATCGAGGCCGAGGCGGACTGTCGACTCGACATGTGGTGTGACGTCGCCGGAAACGTTCTGGTCGGCCGGGACGCCTATCTCGGCGAGCGCGTCCACGTCGGCGGCCAGTTGATGGTCAGCGGCGACCTCGACATCGGTGACGACGTGGATATCGAGGAGGGGTTCGAGGCAAACGGCTGGATCGTCATTCGGAACCCGATGCCGACGATCGTCTTCCTCTTTATTTATCTCTCACAGCTCCTGCGGATCGGCGAGGAGGAGGCGGCTGAAGAGCTGTTCGGGCAGTTCGCCGAGAGCGAGGATCCCGAACAGGAACCGCTGTTGATCCCGAGGAATGCGACCGTCAGCGACGACGCCTGGCGGGTCTCGACGCCTGCACGGATCGGCGACGGCTGTCGGCTCCACGGAAACGTCCGCGCGGAGTCGATTGTTGTCGGTGAGGACAACAATATCTTCGGCAGCCTCAGAGCGCGCGACGACATCCTGATCGGCTCGGGAACCCGGATCCACGGCGACGTGACGACGCGCAACGGAACCGTCGCCATCGCCGACGACGCGCGAGTGCTCGGGGACGTCTCCTGTGGCGATCTCGAACTCGAATCCGGCGCGACCGTCGACGGCTCGATGCGAGCGAGCGGGCAGGTAGAGTTGAAGCAGGACGTCTCCCGCGAGCAGGAGTGATCAGCGCCAGTTCTCGGCGGCCTCATCGAGCGGATCAGCCACGACGCCGTCCTGCCGGGCCAGCACCCGCGCGTGGGCCGAACAGACGACTCTGTTGTCGGCCCACGGGATGTGAAGCACCACCGCGCCGGGACGCTCACAGTCGTCTTCGGTACACTCGTCGGGAGGGGCCATCGGATCCATTGACGGTCGCTACATGCACAAACGTTCGGGTGGATACCCTCCCGGAGCCACCTGTCTATCCTCCGAGGTACATCCACCCGAAATATGGTGGTTTTCTATCTAAGATTTAAGTAACCGCCACATCTGCATACTAGTTAGCAATGGCCATCGATGCAAACTTCGAACAGAACCGGGAGATCCACGAGGAGGAGAACGAGCACGGCGTCACCGTCTGGGGGCCGGTCGACCCGCCCGAGCAACTCGGCATCCACGGCACACACGTCGCCGTCGATTTCGACATCTGTCTGGCTGACGGTGCGTGTCTGGAGGACTGTCCGGTCGACGTCTTCGAGTGGGTCGATACGCCGGGACATCCCGAGAGCGAGATCAAGGCCGAACCGGCACACGAAGAGCAGTGTATCGACTGCATGCTCTGTGTAGACGTCTGTCCGGTCGACGCGATCGATGTCGACTCCGGCCGTGCAGGGCGCACGTAAAACGGACAGTGCGTGCGGCCCGACGTCAGTCACAACACGTCACAGGCCCTGACTACTCACAATACACGTTACAAGATACCAATGTTCACACTAACACTTACCAAAGGAGTACCGGATTTCAGTGAAGGCGCGGTGTCGTTCGACGAAGACGGACATCTCGAACGCGGAGACACGCCGACGGTGATGAACCCGAACGACGAGTTCGCACTGAAAGCGGCGTTACAGACCAAGATCAGGAACGGCGGGACTTCGGCGCTGATGAGTATGGGGCCGCCGGGTTACAAGGACATCCTCAGAGAGGGGATGGAGTCGGTGTACGCCGACGAACTCTACTTGCTCTCCGATCGGGAGATGGCGGCGGCCGACACCTGGGCGACGGCGATCACAGTGTCCGTGGGGATCGAACAGCTCGACGAGACGCCCGATCTGGTCTTCGCCGGATTCAAGACCGCTGACGGGGAGACGGGCCACACCGGCCCACAGACCTGCTGGGGACTCGACTGGCCGATGATCACGCACGTCATCTCCCTCGAAGCGTATCCCGAGGAGGGTGTCGTGCGGGCAAAACGACTCGTCGAGGGCGATATCGAGGAGATCGAAACGGTCGAAGCGCCGATGCCTGCAGTGATCGTCACCGATCCCGAGTTCGAGCCGGTGTATCGGCGGGCGGAACACCGGCTGAAGCACCGGGATCTGCGGGAGGAAACGAAAGCGCGGGCCGAGAACTTCGAGGACCATCTGACCGTCTGGGATCACGAAGCGCTCAACCTCGACCCGGACTACATCGGGCTCGACGGCTCGCCGACGGTCGTTCAGGGCGTCGATCCGATCCCGAAAGCGCCATCCGAACGCGAGGCGACGGAGATCGATCCCGCAGACGAGGAGTCGATGGGCGAACTGCTCGAC
The DNA here is from genome assembly GCF_023638055.1 of Natranaeroarchaeum aerophilus. Classification (NCBI taxonomy): domain Archaea; kingdom Methanobacteriati; phylum Methanobacteriota; class Halobacteria; order Halobacteriales; family Natronoarchaeaceae; genus Natranaeroarchaeum; species Natranaeroarchaeum aerophilus. The sequence continues at coordinate 26,868 of NZ_JAKRVY010000008.1, forward strand.
GAACTGGGGCCACACGCTGCGGGCCGTGCGGAGGCGGGGGGTGACTGACCATGGTCGAGATAGATCCAACCGAGTACGATATCTCCGAACTCGGGCCGAAAATCAAGGACGTCGAAGATCTCGAGGAGCTGGAGGCAATGCTCGACCTCGAAGCCGATGGCGAGGATCGCGTCCCGGTCAAGACGCTCATCGAGAGCCGGATCGAGGCGTTGGGCGAGGACGAGGAGAATGGCGACGAGGACGCCGACATCACCGAGATGAGCACGGCAGATGCCGCGAATCTGATCCGCGATATCGACGATCCCGACCGGCTCGAAGAGCTGCAGGAGACCGAGGAGGCAGGCGAAAACCGTGACACGGTCCTTCGGCTGATCGGCCAGCAACTCGACTCGGTACTGGGCAGCGAGGAGACCGATATCGAGATCGAGATCGAACCGCCCGAAGAGGCACATCCACACCTCGATCACCCGACCGCGGACAAAGCCCACGTCCGATCGCTCGACGGCGGCGAGTATCGGGATATGTGGGTTTACTGTGAGACGCAGGGGGGTGAACTCCTCGACGTCTCGAAGGAACTGCTCGGGAAGGCCCGCGAGCTGATGGACGAGTACAACGAGGAGTACCAGGAAGACGAGAACGTCGTCGCGGTCGTGATCGGCTCGGACGTCGAGGAGCTTGCCGAGGAGACGATCTCATACGGCGCGGACGTGGCGCTGTACTACGACGATCCCGAACTCGATCGGTTCAGGCACAAACCCTATACCGAGATCTACTGCGATATGGCCCGCGGTGCGGGCCATCCCTACGTCCGCGAGGACCGCCACGAGGAGGAGTGGCGCGACTACGACGAGCCACGCTACGTCGTCTTCCCGGCGACGCACAACGGTCGGGATCTTTCGGCGCTGGTCCAGGCCGAACTCGACTCGGGGCTGGCCAGTGACTGTTCGGACCTCTACATCGACGATGTGGTCATCAGCAACCCCGCAAAGACCGGCGGCGAGGGCGGGAAGAAACAGTTCGAGCGCGTCCTTCACATGCCCCGCCCGGACTTTTCGGGCTTCGAGTACTCGACGATCCTCTGCCTGGACTCGCCCCGGCGGGAGTTCCACCCGCAGGGCGCGTCGGTGATTCCCGGCAAGTTCGAGCTGCCCGATCCCGATTACGAGCGCGAAGGACAGGTGATCGAACACGACCTCGAACTCGACGAGGACTGGCTGCTCGTCGACATCGAGGAGTACGATCTGCTCGAAAGCGGCGTCGACCTCACGGACCACCAGGTCGTCGTCTGTGTCGGCCGCGGGATCGACCGTGACCCCACCAAGGGGATCGAACTCGGCCTCGAGTTGACCGACGCGTTCGAGGACGCCGCCTTTGGCCTGACGCGGGGGATCATCACTTCCTCGTTCCAGTTCGACGGCCACGTCGAGGAGTACACCGGCGAGGACCGGCAGATCGGCGAGAGCGGCCAGGAGGTCCAGCCGGAGCTCTACATCGCTGCGGGCGTCTCCGGCGCGATCCAGCACAAGGTCGGCTGTGACGAGTCCGATACCATCGTCGCGATCAACACGGATGCGGACGCCGACATCCGGGACTGGTCGGACTACTACATTCAGGGCGACCTCTTCGAGGTACTCCCGAACCTGATCGAGGCGCTAGAGAGTGGCGACCCGAGCGATGCGATCGTCGAGGCGGCGGTCGCGACCGATGGAGGTGAGACCGATGACTGACGAGTACGAACACTACGAGGCGATCGTCGTCGGCGCGGGACCGGGTGGTGCCGCAGCGGCGGCCGCGCTTGCCCGGCAGGACGTCGAGACGCTCGTATTAGAACGCGGCGTCGAGGCTGGCTCGAAGAACGTCTCGGGCGGGCTGATCTACGCCGAAGAATCCGCGCCGTACACGATGGATGGCCTGTTTCCCGACTTTCGCGAGGCAGCGTCCGAACGGCCAGTCGACGAGAACTACATCCACAACATCGCCGGGAACAGGGTCAAGACGTTCGATCTGGCCGACGTCCACGAGCACGACACCGCGTGGTGCGATTCGGTCCTCAGGCGGAAGATGGATTCGTGGCTCGCCGAGCGCGTCCACGAGCGGACCCGTGAGACCGGTGGCGGCCTCCTGACGGACGTCCGGGCAAACGGTCTCCTCCGGGAGAACGGCCAGATCGTCGGCGTTACCTTCGACGAACTCGACCCGATCACCGCGGACGTGATCATCGCCGCCGACGGCGTCAACTCCGAGCTCGCCCGGGATGCGGGGCTGATGGACTGGGACGAGCCCGATGAGTGGTTCCAGGGCGTCAAAGCGGTCGTCGACATGGAGCCCGACGTCATCAACGAACGCTTCGACATCGAGGAGGACGAGGGAGCGGCCCACCTGTTCTCGGGCGACCTGTTCGACGGTGTCCGCGGCGGTGGCTTCCTCTACACCAACGAGGACTCGCTGTCGATCGGGACCGTCTTCCATCTGGACTCGCTCGCCGCGAAGGAAGCCGAGCCGCATGAACTACTGAACAGCCTGCTCACCCACCCTGTCCTCGACCAGTATCTGCAGGGTGAGTACGAGGAACGCGAGTATTCGGCGAAACTCGTGCCCGACTCGAAGAAGGTCGCCCATCCCTCGCCACACCGCGGGCGGCTCCTGCTGGTCGGCGATGCCGCCGGACAGATGCAGGCACAGGGGCCGATCATCAAGGGGATGAACCACGCCGTCTCCGCCGGTGGACTTGCCGCAGAAGCCTTCGCCGAGGCGCGGACTCGCGGCGACACCTCGCAGGCGGGAGAACTCTACGAGCAAAAACTCGAAAACGAGGGCGTGATGGACAAGCTCCGGCCAACTCGCTACGAACTGACCAGCGGGCTGTCCGAAAGCGACTTCGTCACCTCGGTCGGCAACAAGCTACTGAACTCGTCGATCGGGCGGGCGGGTCTGCGCGCGTTCGATGGCACTGCCGAGCGCCTGTTCAACTCCCCGTTCGTGCTTGGGATGATCCCCGACACCCGCACGTCCTACGTGACGGTGCCGACGATCCTCGGCGAGGAGCTGGGAACCCCGGTCGACGCCGAGCACGAGGTCGAGCCGCCCGAACTGGACGACCGGATCGGCGATCTGACCTACAACGTCGGCGATCCTCACATCGAGCTGATCGACAGCACATTCGAGGCCAGCGGGACCGCCGTGACGGCCTGTCCCGTGAGCGCGAAGGACTTTGGCGGTGGCTGCTACCGCGAGGAGGAGATCAAGACCAACGGCGACACCCAGCGCGTCGTCAGCCTCGACACCCAGCCCTGCGTCGAGTGTGGCACCTGTGCCATCGTCGCCGACACGAAGTGGGAACACCCCAGCGGCGGCAAGGGCGTCGAGTACAAGGAGGGCTGATGGCCTCGGAGCATCACGAGCGAATCGAGCGGCTGGCCGAGCGCGCCCGACAGGAGCGGCAGGGCTTCGACCCGCCCGAGACGACGCCCGCGCCGGAGCGCGCCCAGCAGTTCCTGCAGGAGGGCGTCGGCGAACTCGTCTCCCTGTACATCGACGGACGGAGCGGCGGGGACTTCGCCCGGTTTTCCGAGCACGAGTGGGATCTGCTCCACCGCGCACTCGATGACTGGCTCCAGCTGTACGCCCGGTGTTACGGGCGGCGTCTCGAACGCGGCTTTCAGATCCGGACGCTGGCCGAACTCGTCATCGATACGCACAACCTGCACGACGCCGTCATGATGGCGACGAAGGTTCCATCGCGGGAGTACGGTGAGACGAACGAGGATCTCGATACGGGCGTCACGCAGCCATCGAACACAGGCGACTGAACGCGACACATGACTTCGATATCAATCCACTAGGCACTGCAAGGTCGAAGTAGTGTTTCTAGACAGTGCCATCGGCTGGGAGCTCACCGATAGGTAGTAGTACTCAGAGAAGGTAGTAAAACATAGTATGTCGAGTAGTACCCGAGACCCAGAGGTCGTACGTGTCTCGCAGAAGGGACAGGCGACGATCCCGAAGACGCTCCGGGAGAAGTTCGGGATCGACACCCCTGGTGAGGTGTTCATTTACGAGGAAGACGAGCGGATCATCGTCGAACCAGTCCCATCACTCGAAGAGTTAGGCGGGATTCACGCTGACACCGACCGCGAGCGTGGCGACGTGATCGACCGGGTTCGCGAACTGAAACACGAGGAACACCGGCGCGAAGAGGCCCGTACTAACCGATTCCGACCGGCTGACTCGGAAGATGAATGAGTAACCGGTACGTCTTTGATACCGAAGCGATCATCGCATACCTCTACGACGAGCCAGGTCGGAGCGTCGTCGAAGAGTATCTTCGAGACGTTCGTGACGAGACTTTCGAAGGGCTGCTGGCAGAGACCAACGCTGGCGAAGTACTCTATCTCATTGCTCGCTTCGAGGGAATTGACGACAACCCCACGACAGACTCACTTCGCACTGCCGATCGCGATCTCCGTTCGCTCGAACGGTGGGGGATTCAAATCGAACGAGCTGACTGGCGACTTGCCGCCGAGGTGAAAGCGGATGGTCACATTTCGTTTGCGGACGCTCATGGCGTTGCACTCGCCCACGAGAGGAATGCGACACTCATCGCCGGTGCTGATGATGACTTCGAGACCCTTCCGATCGATGTCGATGTCGTTCGATTTCGCGAGGACGATGTCTAACCCTGGTCCGTCGAGGAGCATATAATTGAGCAGTCGCACCGCGGTTTCTCGTCCGATGACCCCCAGCAGTATTATTCAGAAATACGTCGATACACCTAATACATCCGCTGACAAAGAAATACATATGCCCATCGACATCGAGATGTTCGAATCCTCTCCTGAAGACCGACTGCAGAACGGTGGGGAGACGAATGCCGACCGCGTGATGCGGTTCCTCGCTGGCCACCCCGACCAGGCGTTTACTCAAAGTGAGATTCGCGATGCGACCGACGTGAAGGCCGGGAGCATCAGCGTCGTCCTCTCGCGCCTTGAGGAGCGCGGACTCGTTCGCCACAAAGGCAACTACTGGGCCCTCGGTGAAGCCGACGACGTGGCCGCGTATACGAGTATGGTCGAGAGCACGCGTGCCGCAAATGAGCGCTACGGTGAGGAGGACATGGACGAGTGGCTGGAGCACGCTGTCGACGACGAGGACACTGAATGAGTTACCAGCGCGGCGATGTCGTCTGGGGCCCGGATCCGTTCAAGTCGGGTGAAAATCCGCGGCCGTGGCTGATCCTGAACAATGACAGCCATCCGTTCGGCGACGAGGAATACATGACGGTCACGCTGACGACGACACCCCACGACGAAGGGATTCCCCTCGAGGACGCCGACTGGGTCGAAGGCGGAATGCCTCGGCAGAGCTACGCCTCACCGTGGGCCGTTGCGTCGCCAAAGCACGCCGCGATCGTCCGGCGACAGGGTCGCCTGCATGAGTCGTTCGTCCGGACCGTTGTCGACGCTCTCGAAACCTACCTCGAACCACCGAACGAAGAATCTTGAATTGCGGCCGGATATGTTTCTGCGGGCCCGCGGAGAGACAGCTTGGATTGTAGATGCGAAGTGGCGAGAAGATGATTCGCCAAAGCGATCAAACCTGTATCAGGTAACAGGATATCAGCGGAAGATGGGGTGCCAGGAAGATCGACGATCGCCGGCTTGCAGCTGTCGGTTCTTGGCGTCGGCATGATACTTATCGCGACCGAAGCGAGGGCACACCTTGGCTACTGGGCAGCAATCGGCCTGCTGCTCGCAGGGACCGTCGTGGTCACGAAAACGTACGTGAACACGGCCTGACCAGCGAAATGAACGCAACTAACGTTCCGTATCCGAAACGGACGGCGAAGTCGGCCTGCGCGAGTCAGCAGATGATTTTTGCGGATCGAGGAGTGAGCTCACTCGATCAGTTGGACTCCATATAAAATAGAATGTTCAAACATTGTGGTGCAGTCATACAACATCAAGTATTTTCTTTAGCACAATTTCTACAATGTGTAGAAATTGTGCCGCTCCAGCCGACGCCCACATTGATATGATCGGCCCGCCGAGAGGATACCGATGACCAGGTCCCCGGTCACATGCCGACGGGCGATACTCGCGGCGGTGGGCACCTCGGCGTCCGCACTCGCCGTCGGCACCGCGACCGCACCCACTACCGCCACGCTACGCGTTCGCGTGATCCCGGCGGCGACTGGCGACCGCTGGAACGGCTGGGACCGACCGGCGCTGGAGGCGTACGCGGCAGTCGGCGTCGCGCTGGAGCGGCTCACGGCACACATCGAGCGCGAGTCCCAGACGGTCGACGACGCCGACTGGAGCCTCGATGCCGAACCGGGGGTCGATCCGCCGACCGGCCTCGACGGCTCCGACCTGCTGACGGCGTTCGGCGACCTGCTCGAAGAGCGCGACGCCCGGAGTGCCAACACGGCCCATCTGCTGCTCGCCCGCGAACCGTTCAATCCGGATCTGGGCTACGGTACGGCCAGGGCGGATGTCACACGTGGCGGTGACGGGACGGTAACCATCGCCAATCTCGGCGCGACCGAACGCTGGGACGGGCGGGACGTGACGCGAAATATCGCGATCCACGAGGTGTTGCACACGCTGGTCGACGACGAGGCAGTGAGTGGAGTGGTCGAAGGATCTTGCGATCACGATCTCGGCAGCGTGACGCAGGTCGACGCGGGAGTGCGGGAAGTGACCCCATTTGCGACTGCCTACGCCGGGGCCGCGGAACCGGGCAGCGAGACCACCTGGCACGGTACTGGTTGTGGGGATCATGACCGGTTTTACCGCCACGATGGGATCGCCGAGGAGTGGCGACACACGACCGAACTGAGCGAGGGCACGCTCGATGCCGTGCGGGACTTCGCAGAACGCCGACTCTGAGCTGGCCCACCGAACAGCATAGACCCGGATCGTCCCGTTTTTTAGCCTGCCCGGTCCAGTGCTACCCGTGCGAGAGTTCTCCGAGTCGTACCTGCGGGACACCCGCGCAGGGATGTGGGACGACTCACGGCAGGCGCTTGCGGCCCTTGACCTGCAGGACTGTGACTCGATCCTCGACGTCGGCTGTGGAACGGGCGAACTCTCCCGCGTGCTCGCCGAGGAAAGCGGCGTCGAGGTGCTAGCCGTGGACGCCGACACGGACCTGCTCGATGCCGCCCGCGAGCACGTCACTCCGGTCGCCGGGGACGCGACTCGCCTGCCCATCCCCGATGATGCGGTCGATCTGGTCATCTGTCAGGCGCTGCTGATCAACCTCCCCGACCCCGCCGCCGCGATCGAGGAGTTCGCGCGCGTAGCGAGCAAGCGCGTCGCGGCGGTCGAACCGGACAACGCCGCGGTAACGGTCGAGTCGAGCGTCGAGGCCGAGGCGGAACTCGCCGCCCGTGCGAGAGCGGCCTACCTCGACGGCGTCGGGACCGATGTCACGCTCGGTGGGAGCCCGACTGCCGCGCTGTTCGAGCAAGCGGGACTGGACGACGTCACGACAGACCGTTACGATCACGAACGGATCGTCGCCGCGCCGTACTCCCAGCGCGATCTCGACGCCGCAAAGCGCAAAGCGACCGGTGACGGACTGGCGGCCGACCGCACCGAGATGCAGGTCGGGGGACTGACCGACGAGGGCTACGACCGCCTCCGGAGTGCGTGGCGCGAGATGGGGCGGGCGGTAATCGAGCAGATGCAGACCGGCGAGTACAGACGCCGCGAGGTCGTTCCTTTTTTCGTCACGACCGGTGTCGTCGAGTAGCCCCGGAAGTTCACGGAGTCTTGTAACGTCCCTGCATTCATATACGAAGCCGCGGCGTGATTCATGTGGGGCTCCCGAGCGGGGTAACATTCACGGTGGATGCTTCCGATAGTCATGTCAATGACAGGGACAGTGTTCGCGTTTCTGGGGGGGCGCGACCGAATCGGAACGACGACGGCCGCAGTATCGGTAGGGGTTTCGATGGCCGAGACGGCGACACGCGTCGCAGTCGTCGATGCGGCGTTCGATAGCGACGGCATCGAAGAGATCATCGACGTGCAGAGCGACGACGGCGTCCGATCGGTGCTCAGGGGGGATGCCACGATCGACGAGGCGATGGTGACGGGACCGCACGGCGTTGACTACCTCCCTTCGGGAAGCGAGGCTCCCGCACCGACTGACGTCCGGACCCACCGACTCGTCCGTGCGGCGACAACGCTACGCGAGCGCTACGAATTGGTCCTGCTCGATCTCGGCCACGGCGGCGGTGTCGACATCGCGATGGGGCTCGAACTGGCCGACGAGGCGATCCTCGTCTCGGGATCGGCCGAAGACGATCTGTCCGAGACGGCGGAGGCGGCGACCGTAGTGCGGTATCACGGCTGTCGGATCCGCGGGACCGTCCTCTCGCGAGTTCCCTCGGTGCAGGCAGTCGATATCGTCGACGTGACCGAACGGCTCAGGACCGACGTACTTGCCGTGGTTCCCGAGGACGATGCGGTACGGGCAGCCGCGGGGGCTGGCCAGTCGCTACTCCGCTATGATCCGGATAGTGATGCCGCAATGGTGTACTGGCAGCTGGCGTCGAGTCTCAGCGGTGCTGGTGGACTGACCGGGCCGGTCCTGCCAGCGAGCGCGGACGGACCGGAGTCCGATTCGAGTGGAGCGGCGACCGAGACAGCAGCGGAGGGAGACGGCGAGTCCGGGGATAGAGAGACCGACCACGCGTCAAAATCGGCGTCCGAAACCACCCCCGGAGGTGCGACTGCCGATGCATCCGGGGAGCCGGATGTCGAGGAGACACGTGCCGATCAGTCATCCGTGTCCGACGCCGCAGATCCGGCGCAATCCGGTGTCTCAGCTGCTCCGGCCGAGAGCGATCCACCGGACGGCGAACCAACCGATCACGTGCCAGCTGATCCCACAGCCGATGAGGACGCTGGTGAGTCCGCGGAACAGACTGAGCCATCGGAACTGGAAGACGAACGCGTCGAGGAGGGCGAACGCGTCGACGATGACGAGACAAAAAAGCTCGAATCGTCTCCCGAAACTGCGGAGAGCGAGGAGACCCTCTCGGACGGGGCATCGGCAGATACGGTAGCGGAGGAGCCGGCTGCGGAACGCGACCACGGCAAGAATGCCGATGATAGCGAATCGGCGACCGAACCAGCGGCGACCTCGATATCTACTGCCGATGGCGATGGAGAGTCGGACGGCGACGAGCAGACGCGTGATACGGAGCCAGCGGCTGCCGAGTTCGAATTCGAGGACACGGGCGAGGATGCCGAGAGCAAACAGGCCGACGACCAGGGAGCAGGAAACCAGCAGGCCGGAAACGACGAGGCCGACACTGGATCAGTGGCCGATCAGGGGTCGGAAATCGGATCGCCCGACGAGGAGGCGGTCGACGCCGATGACGTGGACGACGGCTTCGAGCTACCAACCGAAAACGGCGAAAGCGACCGGACTACCGCAGACAGCGACGAGGACGGCGGCTTCGAGTTACCCGGTTTCGGCGAGGACGAGAGCGGTGCTGACGATGGAACGAGTGGCGGTGGAGCTGGAACCGGTGACGGAGCCAGCGAGCAGCCACCAGTAGCTGGCTCCGGCATGGGTGACGACAGTGCCGAGGTGGCGGAGGGATCGACTGACTCTGATGGCCGGAGGGATGAATCCCCGATAGACGAAGCGGTGCGTGAGCTCCAGGACGACCTCAACGACGACGAACTCTCCGACAGCTCGGCTCCTGACCCCGACCAGCAGAGAGACGACGGTTCAGGTGAGCCCTCGACGGGTCCGGCCGAGCGGGCGGAGCCAGCAACGAACGACCATCCCCCGGAGGATGCACTGGACGATGCTGCGGGTGATGCTGAAGAGGGTGACGACGAGGAGGTGTTCGAGGGCGTCTCTCCCGACCCCGAGAGTCTCCTTGACGAGGAACAAAAGGAAGACGACGAGATCAACGCGCTGTTCAAGGAGACGATGGACAAAGTGACCGGCAAAGAGGACGACGAGGAGTAGCTATACGACGTCGCCGCGAACCGTCGTGCCCTCCTGTTCGGTTCGCCAGGCCTGGACGGCTTCAGCGGCTTCTTCGGCCTCGTCGTCGTCCAGCCCGATCATCGTCAGCGCCTCGGGCAGCGTGGGGAACGGGAGTTCGCCGTCTCTGAGTTTCGCCAGGGCGTCCTTGCTTCGCCGCCCCTTCCCCGCACCGTCGCCGACCCAGAGACAGGCACCTCGGGGGTCGAGGAGCTGTTCCCACGCGCCACGAGCCTTCGCGCCCTGCAGGCGCTGGGTGACGTTATCCTCGAAGCTCGCGTTGCAGACTTCGAGATGGATCGGCTCGTCGTCGTCGAGCAGATGGGCGGCGAGACACTGCTCCGGCGCGGCGTGGCCGTTCGTGTTCGCTCGCAGGTACTCGGGATGCCTGTCGGCCCAGTCAGCCCGGACCGTTCGGCCGACACCCTCGATACCGTGGGAGTCGGCAAACTCGGCGGCCCTGTCCGGTTCGTCCTCCAGCAGGATGTCCTTGGTGACGTAGACGTCGAGACGGTCGATCGGGTCGAGGCCGAGCGCGACATCACCGTACACCCAGACCTCACGAACCGGGACCGGCATCCGCTCTTGCTCGACGGTGTCGATGATCTCCTCGGCACGGTCGAGGGCAACGCTGCGCTCCATTTGCTCGACGTAACAGCCCCGGGCGCAAAACGGATTCGGTGGGGCCTCGCCGACGTGACCGGATGGCTGCCCCTACTGGACGTATCTGTCCGGGATCTCCTGTGCGTACTCGGAAATCGTTGGCGCGGCTTCGTCGAGCGCCGTCTTGGCGTCGTTGATATCTCGAACGACGCTGTTCATCGCTACCGCTGCCTCGGTCATGATCGGCATGTTCTGTGGGGTGTCAACCGGGATCGCAGGCGGGTCTGTCGGGACGTTGTTCATCCCCTCGATGTGTGCATCGAGGAAGCTCCGGGTGATGCCGGGATGGCTCTCGTCGATGCCGACCACTTCGTCGAGGTAGTTCAGCCGTGCAGTGCCGGCACGTGGGCCGTGGCCCTCCCACTGGCGGGCGGAGAGCATGTAATTGCCGAGACGGGAGTTTGCCCACTGGATGAACAGCCACGCTGCCTCCGGATTGTCCGAGTACTGGCTAATTCCGGTCGCCCAGACCCAGGTGGCAACTTCGGGATCGCTACCGTCGGGTGCCGGAAGCGGCGGGATCCAGTGTGTGCGCTCGATCTGCTCTTCGGTGATCGCACCGGACGTCGAGGGGGTCGTGTAGATCATCGCCGTCTCGCCCGCGGCGAGTGCGTTGTTCGCGCGGTACCAGTTCTTCTGGCCCGGATCCTCGGGACCGTAATCCCGCATCAGGCGGCCAAAGAGTTCCAGCGACTCGACGCCGCCGCCGGGATCGGCAAGGGCCGCTTCCCGTCGGTCGCGATCGATCCAGTTGCCACCGTGGGTTTTGAACATCGTTGCCCAGTTGGCACTGGAAAGCGTCGTCGTGCTAGTTCGAGAAGTGATCCCCGCACGGGGAGCGTCGTCGTACTGTGTCACCACGTCCGAGTCGTGAATGATCTCGGCTGTGCGTTCGAGATCCTCGAACGTCGAGATCTCCTCGCCCGGATCGTCGGCGATGTCGTCGATCGCCTCGAAGGTGGGGACGTCACAGCCGACCGCGCCGTAGGCCTCGATTCCGTTTGGAAAGCCGGTGAGCTGGGCCTCGCCGTCGGGGCCGGGGAACGACATGAGCTCGATCGTATCGTCGAGGAAATCGTCCATCGCGAGCCAGTCACGGTCGGTCAGGTCGTCGTCCTCGATGAACTCGTTGAGGTCGCGCACCCAGCCGTTCGCGTGGAACTCCCCGGCCTGCCAGAGGCCGGTCATCATCCCGTCGTACTCGCGTCTGTTCTGTAGGTCGTCCCGGGCTTCGAGCCAGTACTGGTCTTCCGGGAAGATCTCGTACTCGACCTCAATCCCCGTCAGCTCCTCGAAAGCCGGAATCACCGGTTGCGTGACCGTCGAGTACGGGTGAAGGCCCATACCGAAGGTCAGCGTGATGTCGTCGTCCGCGAACTGCTGCCAGTCGATATCCGCTCCGTCGCCGGTGTCGGGAACAGTATCCGGGTCGAAAAGGACGTCGCCGTCGACATCCGGGTCGTATCGATCCCGGCCGTCGGCGTGGTCGTTGAGGATCTTCCCCCAGACTTTCGCCCCGTCGTCGGCCGCGGGGTACCCGCTCGCGGCCGTCTCCTCGTCCGATCCGTTCCCGAAGCCATCCAGACAGCCGGCGAGACCGGCGACACTGGAGGCACCGATCAGTTTCAGCGCGTTTCGTCGTGAGATGGATTGTTCGTGTCTCATAAACTATCAGTCCTCGCTCTGTGCGGCGTCCTCGACGAACGCGAACATGTCTTCGTCCGTGTCGTCGGTCGGGTCGGGTCGCTGCTCTCCGGTCGCCCGGTCGTCTTCGGTCAGTCCCATCTCTGGGTCGTCATCTATCCTGGCGTCCGGTGTGTCGGTCGTCGGCTCACCATCCGTGAGGGCCCGCTCGGTGTCCGTCTCCAGTTCGTTCGTCTCGACGTCCTCGCCAGTGACGAACCGGTCGAGCGCGGTGGAAAGCTGTGATGCGCGCATCGAGAGATCGCCAGCCGAGCGGGACATCTCGGTGAGTGCGGTCGTTTGCTGTTCGGCGGCAGCCGCGACGTTCTCGGACTCCGCGCTGGTCTCTTCGCTGATCGTGGCCGTCTCGTCGATGACGGCGACGACCTCCTGGGTCGCGCTCGCCTGCTCTCTGGTTGCGCTGTCGATCGTCTGGACGCCCTCGTTCGTTTCGGTCGCGTACTCGGCGATCTCTTCGAGCGCGTCCGCAGCCTCCTTGACCGAATCGGTCTGGTGTGAGATCTGTTCACGTGTCGTCTGGACCTCCTCGGCAGTTCGATCGGTCTCGGCTTTGACGCGGTCGAGACGTTCTTCGATGTCCTCGGCGGCGTCTTTGGTCTCGGACGCCAGCTCTTTGACCTCCTCGGCGACGACGCCGAAGCCATCAGTGCTGCCCTCGCCCGCCGAGCGGGACGCCTCGATGTTGGCGTTGAGCGCGAGCATGTTGGTCTGGTTGGCAATCTCGGTGATGAACTCCAGCAGCTCGTCGATCTGTGCGATCTCGTCTTGCAGCCGCTCCATCGCGTCGACGGTATCCTCGCTCTCGGCCTCGATCCGGCTCATGCCCTCGATCGCCGTCTGTGCGGCCGACTGCCCCGCACGGCCGGTTTCGGCGGTCCGTTGTGCGATCTCGGCGACTTCAGTCGATGTCGTCGAGATGTCCTCGACAGCAGTCGAGAGGTCGTTCAGCTGGACGTTCGCCCGCTGCAGGGCGTCGTTCTGTCGATCCGCACCGTCGGAAATCTCCTGGATCGATTCGGTTACCTGCTCGCTTGCACTGCGAACCTCCTCGCTGGATGCCGTGACCTCCTCGCTGGCGGTCGCGACCTCCATCGCGAACTGTTTGAGCCCGGCGACCGTGGCCTCTATCTCGTCGAGCATGGCGTTGAAGTCCTCGCCGATACCGCGCATCTGTGCGTTGTCGGTCTCGACGTCGGCCCGAACGGAGAGATCGCCGTCCGCGGCAGTGCCCATGACGGCACAGTACTCCTCGGCCGCTTTCTCCAGATCGTCGTTGATCTGCTCGACGCGCTCGCGTTCGGCTTCTGCCGTCTCGCGAGCCCCCTGTGCCTCGCGGATCTGTTCGCGCAAGGCATCGCGCATGCTGCCAAAGGCCCGGAACAGATCGCCGATCTCGTCGGCTCGGCTCACTTCGAACTCCTCGTCGAGGTTCCCCTGTTTTAGCGCCTCGGCTTTCGTGCTCAACTGATTGATCGAGCGAACTGTCCCCCGTCCGAAGGTGACGGCGATCGCGGCGAGTCCGACGAACATCGTTCCCATCAGCAAGAGCAGGCTCGACAGGATGTCGGACTGAAGAGCAAACGCCTGATCGCTCGGGACGTGAACGGCCACGACGAGGTCGACGTCCTCGTCGCCGACCGGGGCGAACGCCGTCACGTAGTCACGATCGAGACCCTCCTTTTCGGTACGGTCGAGGAAGCCGGTCTCACCGTCGAAACCACGGTCGACGATCGCCGAGTCCGCACCAAGTGGCGAGTATGCGGGGAACTCGCCGAGGTTCGCTTCGAGCTGGGTCTGTTCTTGCTCTCCGGCGACGATGTTACCGTCACGGTTGACGACCTGTGTGAAGCCGTCGTCATCATCGCTGTCGAACCCTTCTGTCACCGTCCCGAGGTTCGTCGTAATCACCAGTACCTCGTTGGTGTCGTCGTTCGGGACTGGACTCACGTACGAGACGGTCGGTGCACCCTGAATCTCCTCGACGTCGGAGACGTAGACCTCGTCGTCTTCGAGCTCGCGGTCCTCCCACGCCCACGGCGCTTCGACGATGTTCACCTGGGTGCCTTCACGGGCGTTTTCGCTGCTGTTGATGATCTCACGCTCGTCGAGGTCGACGAAGTGCATCGCCCTGATATCCTCGGGGAGCCGATCGACCTCACTGGTCAGAAACTGGGAAACGTCCTCGCTCCCACCCGTCTGGAACTGGTTCAACTCGGCGGTGCTCCTGACGTTTGCGGAGCGCTCGGACTGCCAGTCTTCGAGGCTTTCGGCGTGCCGATCGGCGACGCCAGTGTACTCGGATTCGACATCGTCGGATAGCTGAGCTGATGTCTGTGCGTACGCCACGACGCTGACGCCACCGACGACCAGCAGGACGATCAACAGCGTTGCGACGAACTTCCGGACGAAGCTTCGACGGATGAACCCCGGGACGAGTCGCCTCCCGAGACCGGGGTTCTGTTTGTTTACTGATTTATCATCAGGTTCTCCCATAGCCGTGGACATATCCGTTTACTATTATACTTTTTGACTTCATCTGGTGTGCTAATTCGATAGTGACGGTAAAAATAATGATTGTTTATGAAACTACTTTTTGAGTAAATTTCCAAATGTAGCAGGTGCTCGCTCCGTCAGTTTGAGTGCGCTACTGCAGAATATCCGACCACTGTACTGCGATTTACTGGAACGTTCTCACGGGAATGACAGGTAGTTCTGCATCCAGAAAATAGGTACTCTAGATCGTAATAGTAACACTACGAACAGTTTCCAGATAAACTGGTTAGCAGCAGTAAATATCATTAACGATAATTATATATTCTATTTAATGAAGAGTCCGTCACGCTCGTATCGGCAGCTCCAGAATGCTGAGAGTGTGCGCCAGTCTTCTGGGAAACACCTCGCTTCGAAGGGTCGGTGGGAGTTGACTGAAAATCACGAAGGCTGGATTTTCCGCACAGACGGACTGATCGCGGAGACTGGCAACGATCAGATTCATTAGGGTCCACACCCCACCCTTCGAGCATGATTCTTCGGGGTGCCCGCGTCGTCGACGGTGACGGCGGCGTCTTCGACGGACCGGTCCAGTTCAACGATGGGCGGATCACCGCCACCAGCGACGTTTCGACTGCGCGGGCGGACGAGGAGGTGGTCGACCTCGACGAGTACACGCTCGTTCCCGGTATCGTCGATAGCCACGTTCACTTTTCTCTGTCGGGCGAAGCGAGCATCGAGGACGTCACCGACAAAACCGATGCCGAACTGCTGTTCACGGAGATTGCGAACGCGCGGCGAACGCTCGAAAGTGGCGTTACGGGCGTGCGCTCGATGGGTGCGCGCGGCCTGGACATCGCCCTCGCCCGTGCCATCGAGGGCGGCGACGTGCCGGGTCCACGAACCATCGCAAACTGCGCGTCGATCACGATCACCGGAGGCCACGGCCACCACCTCGGCCAGGAGGTCGACGGCCCCGAAGAATGTCGCCGCGCCGTGCGCGAGCAGCGCAAGCAGGGCGCGCAGTTCATCAAGTTCATGGCAACCGGCGGCGTCACGACGCCCGGCACTGATCCCGGAACGCTCGCCTTTACCCGCGAGGAGATCCACGCCCTGGTCGACGAGGCCCACCGGCGTGGCGTTCACGTCGCCACGCACGCCCACGGCGCGGAAGGCATCCGGGTTGCCGCCGAGGCTGGCGTCGATACCGTCGAACACGGGACCTTCCTCGACGACGCCGCGATCGAGGCGATGCTCGACGAGGACGTCACGCTCGTCCCGACGCTCACCGCGCCCCATCGCATCCTGCACAACGGCGACCGCGCGACCGCCGAGACGCTCGCCCAGTCGAACGAGGTGTACGAGATCCATCGAGAATCGTTCCGTCGCGCCGTCGAGGCGGGCGTCCGGATCGCCGGTGGGACCGACGCCGGGACACCGTTTAACCACCACGGCTCGAACCTCGTCGAGATCCAGTTCATGGCTCGGAACGGCATGGCTCCCGTGGAGGCGATCACGGCGATGACCGGTACTGCCGCGGAAACGATTGGACTGGACGACACCGGGAAGATTGCTCCCGGCTATCACGCCGACCTGCTCGTGGTCGAGGACGATCCGACCGCGGACATCGCCGCCCTCGACGATATCGAGACGGTGCTCAAGGGCGGCGAGGTCGTCGCCGGGACGCCACTATCCGAACTCGGCCCATAGATCGGTACCCCCGACCCGGTAGTACTGTTACCCTCGATCGCATACTACCATCCATGTACGACGAGATCCTCCTCGCGACCGACGGCAGCGACGACGCCGCGGCGGCGGCCGACCACGCCATCGACCACGCCGAGCGCTACGATGCGACGCTTCACGTCGTCTACGTCGTCGAGACCAGAACGGCCTACGACAACGCGATCGTCGATCCCGAGACAGTCGCTGGGAACCTTCGCAAGGAGGGCCGCGAAACGCTGGCAGCTGTCGAAGAGCGTGCGGAGACGGCGGGGGTCGAGACGACGACGGAGATCCTCGAAGGCGTCCCACAGGAGGCGATCGAGAACTACGCGGCCGAACACGATGTCGACCTGATTCTGCTCGGAACGCAGGGCCGCTCAGCGTTCAAGCGCGCACTCCTCGGGAGTACGACCGACAGCATCGTCCGGTCGCGGGTCGCGCCGGTGCTGGTGGTTGGGGAGGACGATGACTGACACTCCGCAACGAATAAACGCCGGTCGCCCCACACTCCGATAATGAGCGATTGGACCGAGAAATACCGCCCGTCGACGCTGGCGGAGGTCCGGGGGAACGACAAGGCCCGCGACGCGCTAAAAGAGTGGGCCGATTCGTGGGAGCAACACCGCGAGGCGGTCATCGTCTACGGCAGTCCGGGCATCGGGAAGACCTCGGCGGCCCACGCGCTGGCGACCGACAAGGGCTGGCCGGTGATCGAACTGAATGCGAGCGACCAGCGACAGGCCGACGTGATCGACAAGATCGCGGGCGAGGCGGCCCAGTCGGGGACGCTCACGCAGGGCAGTTCGGGCAGACGGCTGGTCGTAATGGACGAGGCCGATAACTTCCACGGCAACGCCGATTACGGTGGTTCCGCGGCCGTCACCGGCGTCGTCAAGGATGCCGACCAGCCAATGATCCTGATCGCCAACGAGTTCTACGACATGTCCCAGGGGCTGCGAAACGCCTGCCAGGAGATCGAGTTCCGGGACGTCTCGAAGCGCTCGATCATCCCTGTACTCCGGGACGTCTGTCGGAAGGAGGGCGTCGAGTACGAGGACGAAGCGCTCGAAGCGATCGCCAAACAGACCAGTGGCGACCTTCGATCGGCGATCAACGACCTGCAGGCCGTCGCCGAACGGGCCGACCGGCTGACCGTCGACGACGTGGTGACCGGCCAGCGGGATACGACGACTGATATCTTCGATTTCCTCGACGACGTGATCAAGAAGCTCGACCCGCAGGCCGCGCTCGAAGCGTCCTACGACGTCGACGAGACGCCCGACGACATGATAAACTGGATCGAGGACAACATGCCCAAAGACTACGCGGGCCGCGAGCTCGCCGATGCGTACGGCTACCTCGCCAACGCGGATCGCTGGCTCGGGCGCGTGCGCGCGACCCAGGACTACTCCTACTGGCGCTACGCGGGAGACAATATGACTGCGGGCGTCGCAGCAGCCCGAAACGAGCAGAAAGGCGGCTGGACGCGCTATGGGCCTCCAAGCTACTGGTCGAAGCTCGGTCGCTCTCGCGGGTCGAGAGAGACGAGAGACAGCATCGCCGTCAAGATCGCAGAAGAAAGCGGGACGAGCATCGGGACGGCCCGGCGACACGTTCTCCCCTTCCTCGCCGAGCTCACTCATCACTGCAAGAACCGCGAGTTGACTGTTCGGATGGCCGCCGTCTACGATCTCGACGAGAAGCAGGTCTCGTTCGTGACCGGGAGCGGCAAGACGACCAACAAGGTTCAATCGATCGTCGAGGACGCCCAGGAACTGCGCGAGCAGGAGGCGGTCGAGCACTCCGGCGGCGCGTTCGAGGGGGCGACGCGGGACATCGAGGACGAGACCAGCGAGGGGACGGAGAGCGAAACCGATGTCGACACTGAAGAAAACGCAGGTGCCGAAACGGAGGATGCGACCGAGACGGACGACGCGCCCGAGGAGGAGTCCGACGACGGGCAGGCCGGACTGACGGATTTCATGTAACTACGCGACCAGCGACTCGACGTCTATTGCCGCTCCGACACCATCGATTACACTGTCAGAGTCGATCGTTTCCAGCGGCGGGAGCGTCCCGACCGGGTGTCCGGTCATGCGCTCGACTTCGTCCGGATTCGTCCGCTCGGCGACGTCCTCGGCGGTGTACTCGTTGAGGACGACCCCACGCACCTCGACGTCACGCCGCTCCAGCGCCGCGACGGTCAGGGCAGTGTGGTTCAGCGTGCCCAGCCCGGACCGCGAGACAACGAGCGCCGGCAGCCCCAGATCGGCGACGAGATCGATCACCTCACGGTCGCCCGCCAGCGGAACACGAAGGCCGCCGATCCCCTCGACGATTCCGGTCTCGACGTCGTCGTCGTTCAGGAGTTCCTGACAGCCATCGAGTAGCTCCTCGTAGGACAGATCGACGCCCTCGCGCTCGGCGGCGACCCGCGGCGCAAGCGGCGGTTCGAGCCGTCGAAGACAGGTCGACGCGTCGTCCGTGCCACAGACTTCGGCCACGAACGCCGCGTCGTCGTCCGGCGGATAGCCGGTCTGGGCGGGTTTGATAGCCCTTGCCGCGACGCCGCGCTCACGGAGCCAGCCGGTGATCCCGGCGGTGACGACGGTCTTGCCGACGCCGGTGTCGGTACCGACGACGAACAGCGCCCGGCTCATTGCTGGACGGTCACAGCAGATCAACCTCCCGGCCTGCGTCGCGAAACGCGTCCAGACAGGCGGCCAGATCGGATGCCGAGTGGGTCGCCATCGGTGCGACGCGGATCCGGCTCGTCCCATCGGGGACGGTTGGCGGTCTGATCGCCGGGGCGACGACGCCGCGCTCGTAGAGCTCATCGCTGAGCGCGAGCGCGGCCTCGCGGTCATCGACGCGAACCGGGATGATCTGGGTCTCGCCGGGGACGTGATAGCCCATGTCCGCCAGCTCCTCTCGGAGGTACTCGACGTTTCGCCAGAGCCGACCGCGACAGTCGCCAGTCCGGGCAACGTGGAGCGCTTCGGCGGCCGCCGCGGCCGACGGCGGGGCCAGCCCCGTCGAGAACACGAACGAGCGGGCGTGGTTGATCAGATACTCGATCAGATCGTCGCTGCCCGCAACGTAGCCTCCCTGACTGGCCAGCGCCTTCGAGAGCGTCCCCATCTGAATTCCCACCCGATCGGAGAGGCCTTCGCGCTGGACGATACCGCCACCGTCTTCGTAGAGTCCAGTGGCATGAGCCTCGTCAACCATCATCCACGCCCCGTACTGTTCGGCGACGTCACAGATGTCAGCCAGCGGCGCGACGTCGCCGTCCATACTGAACACGGAGTCAGTGACGACAAGCCACGACTCGTCGTCGACAGTCCCCGAGCGACTCTCCATTCTGGCCGCGAGGTCGGCGACGTCGCAGTGGTCGTAGACGACCGTGTCGGCCCCCGAAAGCCGACACGCGTCAACGATGCTTGCGTGGTTGTACGCGTCCGAAAAGACGACGTCCGGGGCGAGCGCGGTGATCGTCCCGATGTTCGCGGCGTAGCCCGACGAGAACGCCAGCGCGCGATCGGTGGCTTTCGTCTCGGCGATCCGCTCCTCGAGGTCCCGGTGGACCAGCGTATCACCAGTGACGAGTCGGCTCGCGCCTGCACCCGTGCCGACGACCTCAGTGGCGGCGACGGCAGCGTCCTGGACGCGCTCATCCTGGGTCAGGCCAAGGTAGTTGTTGGCGGCGAGAACGAGTCGCTCCTCTCCATCGACGACGGGCAAGGCACTACCCGACGGGGGTGCGAACTGTGCGTACTCTGCAACCCGGTTCGCCGGCGAGAGCCGTCGTCGCAGGTTCTCCCGTTCGCGTGCGGCCAGATCGGCCGACAGGTCGAACCCGTGGCTCGCCGTCGAGCCGTCACCCCGTGACGATCCCGTGCTGTCGTCTCCCGCTCTGAAGTCCTCACTCATTGTCTCGTCGCCGTCTTTGTCGTCTGTCTGCGGCGATATCGGCTTCCCGTGTCCGTTCGAGGGTACCGACTACTACACTCGAATAACTGCAACTGGTTTGGTCCTACTGCTGGGAGAGTATAGCTTTTCTTACTTCGACCGGGATCCTCAGAATCTCGGCATCAACTCGGCCGGACCGAACACGCCGTACTCACCGGCTCGATTTCGGCGGACTCCCGTCTTCAGGTAGCCAAGGGCCGGACCGTTGACGTTCGCGGCCATCGACGTGTCGTCGTCGAGACGAAACGTGTTCGTCCCCCTCTCGCCGTCGAACGTAGTCCCGGTCACGCTGACGGTAGTCGTCGTCGGCTTCTCGTCGGTGCGGACATCCAGCACGCCGCCGACAGTGACGTCCTCGACATCGCAGACCCCGGCCCGTTCAAGCAGGACATCGTCGGCGTGTTCCATGTCGTTGAACTCGATGACACCACCGTGCTCGGCGACGATGGCTTCGATTTCCTCGTCCGAGAGGGCACGTGCCGTCTCGATGTCGTAGCCGTCGAGGTGGGCGATGTCCTCGCGGACCGTCCCGCGATTGTCCTCATAGCCCGAGCGCAGTCCGACGCCCCACCAGATCTCGACCTCGTCGACTTCGACGAACGACTGAGCTGCGAGGGCGGCCGCGCCAGTCAGGAAGCCGGGCGTTGCACCCGCCCCACAGACGAAGGTGATTCCGGCGTCCTCCAGCGTCTCTGCGCGCTCGTCAAGGAGTCCGATCACCCGCGAGCGTTTTAGCACGTCGATCAGGACTCCCTCATATCCCGCCTCGGCGAACCGATCCGCGACGCGGGGGATGAAGTCGTGTTCGAGGTTCGGCAGGGCGATCAGCACCGCGTCGATCCGATCGCTCTTCGCGATGATGTCGTCGATCGGTGTCTCGGTCGGTCTGCCCTGCTCGGACGCGACGACGCCCGCGCCCTCGCCAGTCTGTTTGACGCCGCCCGCATCTGTTGACACCCCGCCGTCCGTCACGGTATCCTGGTCATCATCCACCTCATCGGGGCCGCTCGCCACGTTCCCCTCCGTCGCGTCGAGCAGTTCCCCGACGTCGAGTCCGTCGTGATCGACCGCGATTCCCCCGCGGTCGCACACCGCAACGGGTATCAATCCGTCCCTGTACTGACTGACCTCAAGCGTCCGTCGGCCGATACCGCCAGTGCCAAGAACTGCAAAGCTGATCTCGTTCATGGTTCTGAAGTCTCAGTCGTCGGTTGCGTTGCTGGTCGCGGTGCCTGCTGCGGTCTCCGTCTCGGTGCTGTCGTCGGCCCGGGATTTGACCGCCGCGGGATTGAACTCGTTTGTGTCCATATTTGGGCGTAGTCCCGCCCGCTCCATCACTTCGATATCCTCGCCGGGCGACTGGCCGCCGGTCGTCAGATAATCTCCGGTCAGTATGCCGTCGGCTCCGGCCTCGAAGGGAAGATGCTGTTCGTCCTCGTCAAGGTTGACCTCTCGTCCGCCGGTGAGTCGAACGCGAGCCTCGGGATGTAACAGTCGGTACATGGCGACGGTCTTCACGATCTCCGCGGTGGAGATGTCGGCGGAATCGCCGAGTCGCTCGGCCATCGGCGTCCCCGCGACGGGATTTAACACGTTCACCGGAAGCGAGGAGATGCCGATCTCCTGCAGGGCGATCGCTGCGTCGACGCGGTCGGTCGGCGTCTCCCCCATCCCAAGGATGACGCCAGCACAGAGATCCATCCCGGCGTCTTTGGCGACTTCGAGCGTCTCGACCCGGTCCTCGAAGCTGTGAGTGTCGACAATTTCGGGGAAGTAGTTCGGCGACGTCTCGATGTTGTGGTTGTAGTGGTTCAGCCCCTCGTCGGCGAGAATCTCGGCCTCTTCGTCGGTGAGGATCCCGAGGCTCGCGTCGACCTCGACATCGGTCTCGTCGCGGACGAGTCGGATCGCTTCGAGTACCTCCTCCCACTCTTCCGGGCGGTGCTCTTTGCTGACACCTTTTTCGGCGACGACGATACCGAAGCGCTGCGCGCCGTCCCGCTCGGCGCGCTTTGCCGCTTCGAGAACCTTCTCGGGGCCGAGAAACCCGTAGGTGTCGATCCCAGTATCGAAGTGAACTGACTGGGCACAAAAGCCACAGTCCTCGGCACAGTCGCCCGCTTTCGCATTGACGATGCTACACGCGTCGACGGTATCGTCACCCAGCTGGGACCTGATGTAGTCCGCAGCAGGGGCGAGATCCGCGACCGGCTGGGCGATCAGCGCCAGCCCGTCCGTCCGGTCGAGGCGCTCCCCTCGGAGGACGCGCCGGACCGCCTCGTCGACCGTCTGATTGCCCGTCTCGTAAACCATGTCTTCGAACTCAGTTTACAACATGTTAAACGGTTCGGTGCGTAGCAGGTTGGCAGCGGCTGGACGGGGAGATATACTAGACGGAGTCCGGTTCGAAGAGTGTCTCGAACAGCTTTCGCTCTCCGGCGCGAAGGTGCTGGTTGAACGTCGGCGGGGCGACGCCGAGCGCCTCGGCAATCTGTTCGCCGTTCTTTTCGCGAGGCCACTCGAAGTACCCGCTGAAGTAGGCCGCCTCGAGCACTTCTCGCTGGCGGTCGGTCAGGTGGTCGTCGAGGCGCTCGCGGAACGAGCGTCTGGTGCCGGTATCGCTGGTCCGCTCCCTGCGAGCGACGAACTCGACGGAGGGATACTCTCCTGTGAGCCGTTCGGCGAAGGATCGCACGTCCGCAGTCTGTGGCAGGTCGACGACGACTCGGCCGCCGTTCGGATCGGCAGTGACCGATCGCGGGACACCGCCGTGGTCCGCGACCGTCGTCGCGATATTCGTATCCGTGGTCCGGCACTCGAACAGCGCCGCGTCGTTGCGTTCGCTGATGAGTTTCGCCTCGGTGACCGACATCGACTCCTCGGCGGACTCGAGGACGTCCTCGACTTCGGCATCGGTGATCGAGAAGAAGATCAGATACGAGCCGTCGGACTGGGGCAGGATCGTTCGCAGATCCACGTTGCTGCCAGTCCGTTTCGAGAGGGTGTACAGGAAGTCCTCGGAGTTCGGAATCCGGAACTCGACCTGCACGACGCTGTCGGTCAGCAGCGCCTCCTTGCGGTCGATGGCGTTGATCGCGTAGCCGATCGTCTCGCCAAGCTCCGCGAGAACGCTACGGGTATCCCCATCGAAGGTGTCCAGCTGGCTGGCGTAGATCTGCAAGAGTCCATAGACCGCACCCTCGTAGGTCAGCGGGACCGTCGCCACCGATCGGAAGCCGCTTTTTAATGCCTGCTTGCGCCAGCTGCCCATGCTCTCGTCTTCGAAGATGTTCTGGACAATGCCGACCTCGCCCTCGTGGAGCGCGTTCTGGACGGGGTTGGACTCGCTGTCGAGATCGATGCTCGCCAGATAGTTCCCCTCGTTGCCGCCTTTCGCCCGCGGGCTGATCGTCTCGTTGATGTCGTTGTAGCCGCCGATCCACGCGAACTCGTAGAGGTCGACGTTGACCAGCCGGTCACAGACCTCCTGTTCGATCTCCTCGCGCGTCGAGGCCTGCACCAGCGCCTGATCGATGTTCCGAATCACCGTGTTGATCCGGTTGAGCCGCTTGAGCTGGCTGTTTTGCTCTTCGAGTTTGCGGTCGCGTTCGCGTAACACGGCCTCGCGTTCGGCTCGATCCAGCGCCGCCTCCGCGTTCGCTCCGAGCGTCTCGACGAACTCGCCGGTCACCGCCTCCAGTGGGTCGTCGCCGGTGGTCCCCGCCAGCAACACGCCGTGGTCGCCCAGCGGGACGATCAGCTCGCTGGTCAACTGGGATTCGGCGTCGTGGCCCTCCATCTCGCTGACGTCCTCGTGGTGTCTGGTCTCGCCGTCGACGAAGGCATCCCACGCCAGACTCTCGCCGCCGGAAAACGTCGGCGGCTCTTCCGTCACGCCGTCCAGATCCGAGATATACGCCTCCGGGCGCAACACGCCCGCGGACTCGTCGAGCAGGTAGACCGCGATCCAGGGCAACTCCAGCACGTCGACCGCGACCTCGACGGTCTGTCCGGCGATATCCTCCCGCGTCTCGGCCAGCATCAGCGAGCGCATCCCGTCGTGCAGCGCCGTCAGCATGCTTTCTCGCTCTTCGAGGCCCTCCTGCGCTCGCGCGCGGCCCACCGCGTTCCGGATCCGGTTGGCCAGCAGGTCGTACTGGTCCGCCGAGTGTTCCTTCTGCAGATAGTCGGTCACGCCCTGCGTGATCGCCTCGCTGGCGACCTCCTCGCTACCCTTCCCGGTGTACAGAATGAAGGGCAGGCGCTCGTCGACCGCCCGGACTTCCCGCAAAAAGTCGACACCGTCGGTCGGTCCCATCCGGTAGTCGCTGAGCACGCAGTCGACGCCCGCGCCGTTTTGCAGCGTCTCGATTGCGGCGTCGGCTGCCGTCTCCGTCGTCACGTCGATATCGTCGTTGTCCTCTTCCAGAAAGGTAGAGACGACATCGAGGAACTGCTCGTTGTCGTCGAGATGTAGCACGTGGATCCTATCAGTCATACATGCCAGTTTAGTAATCGTAGTTGCCACAGGCTACGTAAATAACTATTTGATATCGAGGCGACACCTTCCCGCGTCGCCACTACCGGACTGATCGTCAGAAAACGGCACGTCCAAAGCGGACGGCCGGATCCACGCGCCGTGCGTGTATGGACACCGAAACCGGGTGGTGTCGCTTACAGTTCGACCGCGTCGCCCTGGTCGTAGCTGCTAATCGACTGCGGGACGTTCAGGATCGTGACTGCCTCGCTGCCTGCCTGGGTGTTGATGCGCACGGTGGCGTCCTCACCCTCTTCGAGGTAGCGCAGGTCGGAGGTGTCGTCCGTTTCGAGTTCGATCGTCACGGTGTAGCGATCCTCACGCTCGGTCAGCACCGGAACCGTGTTCTCGGGGTCCTGCGTGCCTTCGACGCCGAATTCACCGACTTCAGGGTCGTCGGAGTAGCTGAGGAGTCGCTGACCGTCAGGGCCGATGTACTCGATCGAGGCTCCTGCGAGGTCGATCTCGTTCGCGCCCGGCGACTGCATGACCGTCATGCTCACTTCGTTGACCGTGTTGCCACGGACGTCGAGGGCGACCGAGCCGGTGTCGGTTTCACCATCTTCTGCGTTCAGAGTCAGTGTAGTTTCTCCGTCGTTTTCATCAGTGAAGGTGATAACGACATCATCACCATCCAGAGCACTAAAGTCTGTTAATTGACCACTGAAATCCTCATTTTCACTGACCGAATTTACAGGATCTTCATTATCTTGTTGGTCAACAACGAAATCAATCTCGCTCTCGTCAGCATTGAGTTCAGTCAGAGTAAACTCGTCGTTATCGAGATCAAGCTCAAACACAGCTTCTCCCTCCGCCTCAATCTCCCCAATCGAGCTGATAATCAGCACCTGGTTGGAGACCTGATCCTCGGAGTCCTGACTTGTCTCGCTAGCCTGGTTCTGCAGGAATCCTGCCGTGTTGATTAGTACGCTCGCTGCGATCGCTGCCACAAGAATCATCGCGATGAAGACGATCAGGGTCTCGATACCGACCTGACCCCGGTCGTTGTCGCGTGTGAATTCGGGTATACTGATTTCCATTTGTGTGTATCCTCGCGTTGGGTTCGCCTTCGGGGGCCACCTGTTGGGCGGCCTCTACACGTCCAATAGAAAGGGTATAAAAAAGAACCACAGCCTAGGCCGATAGGAGCCGAGAACACCCCGTACCTTTTTACATAGGTGGTCGGTCAGAACGACATCGAAACCCGGTGCAAGCACGGGACTCTATTCTTCACAAGCGACTACTGCCTCGATGAACCGGAAAAGAATCGAGCCGCGCTACAGTTCGACCGCGTCGCCCTGATCGTAGCTGCTGATCGACTGCGGGACGTTCAGGATCGTGACTGCCTCGCTGCCTGCCTGCGTGGTGATCCGCACGGTGGCGTCCTCGCCCTCTTCGAGATAGCGAAGTGAAGACTGCGCGTCAGTTTCGAGATCCATCGTCACGGTGTAGCGGTCCTCGCGTTTGGTCAGTACGGGGACAGTGTCGCCAGGATCTTGCGTCCCTTCGACACCGAACTCACCGACTTCGGGGTTCTCAGAGTAGCTCAGGAGCTCTTGCCCGTCCGGACCGACGTACTCGATCGAGGCTCCTGCGAGGTCGATCTCGTTCGCACCCGGCGACTGCATCACCAGCACGCTGACCTCGCTGATCGTGTTCCCGCGTGCGTCGAGCGCGAGCGTATCGGTGTCGGTTTCGCCAGCGTCAGCATCGAGGACCAGCGTAATTTCCTCGTCGTTCGCGTCGACGTGAGTAATGGTGATTTCCTGTGAAAAGTCGAAGCCGTTCGTGGTAATGTCGGTATCCGGCCCGCTGATATCGACGTCTTCGCTGGTTCCGCCCTCGTCTTCTACAGTGACTGTGACGGTCCCCTCTGCGTCGAACGTTACTACATCGAGTCTATCGTTGGGCCGGTGGAGCGAGAATTCGATCTCATCAGGGGCGGCTACTTCACCGACCGAACTGATGACCAGTACCTGATTCGAGACCTGATCCTCCGAATCCTGACTCGTCTGTGATGCCTGATTCTGCAGGAACCCGGCCGTGTTGATCAGGATCGTCGCCGCTATCGCTGCTACGAGGATCATCGCGATGAAGATGATCAGGGTCTCGACGCCGATCTGCCCGCGTGTGCGTGAATGGTCTGGTAGCGTGATCTCCATATCTGCCTCCGTTGGTTCGAGTGTAGACCAGACGGTCCTTGGAACCGGATACTGCTGTAGTACTAAAGAGACTACACGCTAATATCGTAGCCCAGGTGGACACCTGCTACCTTTTTTATTAGGCATGTATAGGACGCCGTCACGATTCTCTCAGACACGTCAATTATCTCCGTGCGAATACGGAGCTGTCGCTCGCGAATCTAGCGCGCCGAAAAAGGAAAAACCGCACTGAGTCAGTCGCTTACAGTTCGACCGCGTCGCCGTCGTCGAAGCTGCTGATCGACTGCGGGACGTTCAGGATCGTGACTGCCTCGCTGCCTGCCTGCGTATTGATTCGGACGGTGGCGTCCTCACCCTCTTCGAGGAGGCGCAGTGCGTCCTCGTCCTCGGCGAGGTCGACCGTTACGGTGTAGCGGTCCTCACGCTGGGTCAGCACCGGTGCGGTCTCATCGGGGTCCTGCGTGCCGTCGACGCCGAACTCACCGACGACCGGGTCGTCGGAGTAGCTGAGGAGCTGCTGGCCGTCCGGGCCGATGTACTCGATCGAGGCACCGGCGAGGTCGATCTCGTTGGCACCCGGCGACTGCATGACCGTCATGCTCACTTCGCCGATGCGGTTGTCGGCTTCTGTATATTCTACTGACAGAGTGTTCTCTGCCTCGTCGCCTTCGTCAGCGAGGTCACTCTCTACATCGAAGTCAACACTATTGGTTGTGTCAAGATCGGTTACAGTAACACTCACGTCATTGGATGAGGGATCAGCAACACTACCGAGATTTTCCGATTCGCCTACATCGATTTCTTCAACTTCATCCCCAGTGCCTTGATCATCGAACCCATCACCAAGAGTAACGTCAAGTGTCTCTCCATCAGTAACTTCATCACTTTCTACTGACAGAACGTATTCTGCGGCGGTTTGATCATCCGAATTTATTTGTTCTAAAGTAACACTGACATCATCCTCAAAGACTTCGTCAAATTCTGTAACTTCCCCAATCGAGCTGATAATCAGCACCTGATTGGAGACCTGATCCTCGGAGTCCTGACTCGTCTCGCTGGCCTGGTTCTGCAGGAATCCGGCCGTATTGATTAGTACGCTCGCTGCGATCGCTGCCACAAGTATCATCGCGATGAAGACGATCAGGGTCTCGATACCGACCTGACCCCGGTCGTTGTCGCGTGTGAATTCGGGTATGCTGATTTCCATTGGTGTGTATCCTCGCGTTAGGTCCGCAGGCCGCTTGTTGAGCAGCCTCTGTACTGTCCATAGAAGGGGTATAAAAAAGAACCACAGGCTACACCAGTAGGACCGGTGCCGACACCGGACCATGTTGATTAGGTAGTCGTGAGGATCGCTCGGTACAGGCCGTCAAACGTCCGATTACTGGCTCGATCGGGCGATCCACGCCGAACGCGTGCGCTCACACCGTGCAGGTAGTGCGCGCTCGTGCGCGAAGAGAGACTTCGGAGTCGGCTTACAGCGCTACCGCGTCACCGTCGTCGTAGCTGCTGAGCGACTGTGGGGCGTTCAGGATCTCTACCGCCTCGCTCCCGGCGGGGGTGACGATCCGCAGCGTCGCGCTCTCGCCCGGTTCGAGATATCGGAGATCGCTGGTGTCGTCGTCGGTCAGGTCGATGCTGACGACGTAGCGGTCCTTGCGCTCGGTGAGAACCGGGACGGTATCGCCGTCGCGGATGTCACGCACGCCGAAGGTCCCCGCGGCGGCGTCCGCACCGCTCTCGGCGTAGATCAGCGTCTCCTGACCGTCGGGACCGATATACTCGATCGAGGAGCCGCCGAGGTCGATCTCCCCGGCACCGGGTGATTGCATCACGCTCACGCGGACCTCGCCGATAGCGTTGTCCCCGCCGTCGTCGGAGATCGCGCCGACCGAGCTGATGATCAGCACCTGATTGGAGACCTGATCCTGGGCGTCCTGCGCGGTCGTCGTTGCCTGATTCTGGAGAAATCCGGCGGTGTTGAGCAACAGTGTGGCCGCGATCGCCGCGACGAGGACCATCGCGATGAACACGATCAGCGTCTCGACGCCGATCTGGGCACGCCGCTCCGGTCTGTCTGGTGTGGTGATCTCCATGGCTGGTGTCTGGCTGTGGCCTGTATGAAGTTTCGTGTCAAATGAAAATAAAAGTTC
Organism: Natranaeroarchaeum aerophilus; assembly: GCF_023638055.1. NCBI lineage: Archaea > Methanobacteriati > Methanobacteriota > Halobacteria > Halobacteriales > Natronoarchaeaceae > Natranaeroarchaeum > Natranaeroarchaeum aerophilus. The sequence goes on from NZ_JAKRVY010000008.1 coordinate 56,288, forward strand.
CTAATATGATAGTATGGGGGCGCAATCAAGACCCTACACAAATAGGCACTCGAAAGTAATTGATACTGCGGTTTCTGTGCCCAGTGCGACGTTGAAAGCACCAGAAAATACTTTGTGTTTGTGTATGCATACACAAACTATGGGGACAAAGACCATCGGCATCCGAGAGGACGTATATGAGCGGTTGAAAGCTCGAAAACGAGAGGATGAGAGTTTTACGGACCTTATGAACCGAATACTGGATGAGACGACTGTCGATTGGCGTGAGGGATTTGGAACACTCTCCGAAGGAGAAGCCGACGAGCTCGAACAAATCGTTGCGGACTCCCGGGACCAGACAGGGAAGGGGCTTTCTGCACGGCAACATGAGGCTCTTGATGAGTTCGCGGATAGAGAGACAGAAGATGAAACTGCTTGACACCACGTTCCTCATCCATTACTGGGCAGGTCGGGAAGCGATTGAAGAGTATCTTGAAACGCACGAAGAAGAGGAGTTCGTAACGACCGCACTGAACATCAAAGAGATTGCTGTCGGACGGGAAATTCAGGGGAAGCTGGACCCAGTTGAGATTCAGTCACAGTTTGCGTGGACGACTATCCTCCCGTTTCAGGTAGAACATGCCGTTATTGCTGGCGAGCTAGAAGCGGAATTCCATCGCGATGAAACAGTGAATCAGGACAAAATAAATTCCCTTTCTGGAGATCTATTGATTGCCGCCGTTGCTAAAGAGGCAGGCCCAACAGTTGTCACGCAAAATACGGACGACTTCCAGCTATTCGATGGAGTATCTGTAGAGACCTATTAATTGACATCCTCCTCCGCGTGAAAACGGAGGAATCCCGAGCGGTGGGAGTTTCAGGTCTGCAACCATGGTTGCCGCCACTTTGCGGGAACCCGTTTAACCCAGTCGTCGTGGTCGGTGGCTGTCTAGCCGTGCCAAGCGGCTGTTACTCCTATCCTCCATCATGTTCGGACTCTCCGTGTTATTTTTGCCACGGAGAGTCCGGCAGACTTCAACGGACTTGGAGTTATCGTCGGGGCTTGCTCAGGCCAACAGGCACGAGACGAACCCTTCGAGGATTCGCGTTTACCGTGTTGGCGTTTCGGATACTGTCTCATTGAGTGGCGGGCGGGCCGCCTCCGAAGGCCGTTCGGAATCCGCTCCGTTCCGACCTGACCTTACCGACGTGTAGTGGTTATTGCTACTTGAAAGTGCGGTTTGGAAACTCAAGGATGCCATCGAACGTGGTTCGTGTAGAGTAGTGTCGGATTCATCCTGCGGCTAAAGCCGCAGGTATTCTCCTTGCTCTGTATAATTCACATTGGCGATCCGGGCGAGCGTCCAGTATCGGAACGAGAAACGTCAGGTGCTACCAGGGGTGAGTCCTCACCGAACGACCACCCGGCCAAATATGTTAGGTCCGGGATCCGTCCCGGGTCGACACACGACAGTCGAGTATTCTGGCAAATATAGCAGCTAGACGCCGTACAGCCTCGGAATCGGACCAAAATAGTGATTTGGGGAAAGGGATAAACCGGCTCAACCAGTATTCGAGGAGAGTGAGTATGAGTCGACGAGACAGCGTGACCGGGCGCAGTTCCACTCCGCACCTGGACTCGCTCGATGGGACGGCGGCAGAGCAGGTGACTGCGATGGCCTGGGCGCGATACCTCGGCAACGAGTTCGGTTCGAGTGGCGCGATCCGATCCCTGCGATTCTACAGGGACGCCGGCTGGATCAGCAGCGAGGTGTACCGACGGATGGTCGATTACGTGCGCGGGCTCTCGGTCGAGGAACTCTCGGACGACGATGACGGCGACGAGACGAGTATTGACGCGCTCGCGGAGACACCCTACGAGGGCCACGCTCGATCACTCGAATACGTCGCCGCCATCGCTGGCGACAGCATCGAGCGGGACCTGACGACGCTCCGCCTCGGGCAGAACGGTGTCAGCTCGAACGCCGGGATCGGCGGTAGCGACGACGGCGGCGTCCCCGAGGACAGCCAGTGTGCGGCAACCGATGAGGATGGCGAGCCGTGTACACGGCCCGCACTCGGTGATAGCGACTACTGTCACGACCACCACGAGGAACCGGTGGATGGCGAGATGGGCGAGGAGTAGCGTCGGACGTAGGTGTCACACCTGGAGGAACTCCGACAGCACGTCCTCGGGGACAGGATTGGTGTACTCGAACGTCTCATCGTCACACAGAGCCTCGAAGTCCCTGTCCGTCGTAACAATCTCGTCAGCATCTGCTTGACGTGCAAGCGCGATATAAAAGCAATCGTATACGTCGTGGTTTTTTTCCGCACTGATTTCGTAGGCATCGAGAACAATGTCTGGCGTCGAGTCTACACACTCCACCGGATACTGCAATAACGAACTCACTGCGTTTCGAGCATCGACTGTCGACAGACCGAGATCCTCAAGCACCCATTGCACTCGGAGTGAAAGATAGCCGAACAACAACAGCGTCTCTTCGCCGTGTAGTGCCGGAACGAGTCGCTCCGCCACGTACGGGTGGCCCGGATGGTCGTCGATAAGTTGGATCGAGAGCGCGTTGACATCAGGGAGTATCCGCATTTATCGCCCCCCGAACGTCGCTTCACCCGCATCTCGAAACGCGTCCTCCCCCCATTCGTCGCGTGATTTTCCCGACGAGACAGTCTCCAGTTCGGGGAGCTGTCGGACGAGCCTGATTTCGGTACCGTCCCGAAGGACTGTAAAGCGCGTCCCCCCATCGAGTCGAAGATCGTCTCGTAGTGCTTTCGGTATCGTCAGACGGCCGCGATCGTTGATTTCAGCCTCACCGTACTCCTGTTGTTTCGGCCCCCCACCGGTATCGCTCATTGAATCACCACAATATAGTTTGACGTATTCAATCACCATAATGGTTGGCGATCCAAATGATCTGTCCAATCACACCGCAATCAGCGAGGTCATCAGATACCGCGTCAGGACGGCGATGATGACGCTCATCCAGACGAGGACGACGAAATGGTTCAGCGCGCTCAGAGAGTGGCCCCGGTCGATGATACGGATCATCATCGAGGATAGCATCGCGTTGAGCAGGATAGCGATAAAGAGGAAAAACCGGACCTGATCGATGTCGTATACCTGTGGGTGTAGCAGGCCACCCAGTCCTGCCTGGCCGAGTTCGAGGTCGTCCGTGATATCCTGGAGCAGGCGAACGATTTCGAGCCCGACGAAGAAGGCGAAGGTGCTCGTCGCGGTGATTCCGTAGATCACGCCGATAATGGTCCCGGTCTCCTGGGTACGCATCTGGCGGAGGTTCAGCACCTGCGTGAAGTTCTTCTCGATAAGCTCGCCGAGCTGGATCGGCTCGCCGCCCATGCGTCGCCCGACGACGTACATGTCGCTAAAGCGCTGGATGAGGTAGGAGCCGGTTTCGGCGGCGAAGTACTTCCACGCGAGCGTCGAGTTGATCTGCATGGCCAGCCGCAAGTAGAGGTTGTTGATCGTCTCCGTGAGCGAGCCGAAGTCCTTCCGGCGAAGCGAGGAGAGTACCGACGACGTCGAGCTCTGTTTGACGCTCTCGACCGCGCCGAGCGCGCGAATAAAGGATGGGAACTCGTCGTCGCGGTTTTTGACCCGTTTTTCCTCCCGGCGCATGACGAGCCCGCTGATCAACAGGGGGGTAAACGGGATGGCCATGTAGATCGGCTCGGGGAAATCAGTCCCGACCGGCAGGACCCCATCGAGTGCGAGGTATGTCAGCGCCATCAGCAGGAGGCTGAGCCCGACACTGACGATGATCGAGATCCGAAGTCGGATGTTCCGTTCCAGCGCGATATCATCGGAGTAACTCCAGACCGGATCCTGCGGAGCGACGTTGTTCATCACGTAAATGAACGTGATCTGTACGAACAGGTACAGCGTCAACACTGCTGATAGCGCGATCATCGGGTCGATGCCGATGAGGAAGGGAAGCAAGATCGCGAAGACGAGGCCGAAGGTGGTCGAGTTGATCACCGACAGGTAGACGTCTTTGATGACGTTGAGCCGTTCGAGCTCGTTCTCGTAACGCACTTTGTAGTGCTGGAGGATGTTGTCCTGCTCGTTGATCAGGAAGTCACTCATGGGCTGGCCTGCGCCCACTGTGTAGGCAAGGCGTTCGAGGAAGTCCTGCATTAGCGGGCTGGAGACGCGTCGTGCGCGAAACCGACAGGCATCGTCGAGGCTCAGGTTCCAGGTGTCGATCAGTGCGACGATATGGCCCATCTCGGTCGCGATAGCGTTGTAATCCTCCTCTTTTGAGAGGGTCCGGAACACTTCGACCCGATCGATGTTGGTCGTCGAGAGCACGGTGATATGCGTGATAAAGAGGTGGAACTGGTCCCGCACTTCCTTCTGTTGTCGGTCGTTCCGCAGTTTCGGATAGACGAGGGCGATGAACGGAAGGAAGAGCCCAAGAACCAGGAATGGGCCGGTAGCGATGCCAGGCACGGGAAGAAAAAACGGGAGGACGGCGACCGTGATCCCGAAGACGACCGAGGGAAACAGAATGACGAGGAGGTACCGCTGGACGGACATCTCCATCCCCTCGTACGCCATCAACAGCGACCGCACCGCCTCCTTGAGGTCGACGGAGGAATCCTCCTCCGTATTGCGGGTGGTCGCTGTTGCGTTGTCAGAGCTCATTGATATCCGTCACGGGCGTCCTGTCGACCCATTGTATCCCAGGTATGAAACGTTATTCCCCGACCGCCGAGTCGGCACCGTCATCGACTGGTTCGGCCAGGCGATAGTGTCACTCACTAGATTGCTTGCGGCGACGGGGTAAGTCCCGTCAGGTCGATCGGCAGTGCCTCGACCCCATCGCGCTGGAACGTCGCGATCGCATCGTTGACCTCCTCGTATTCGAGGACGTCCGCCTCGATCAGGCGCTCGACGATCTGTGCACGTCGGTCCAGTTCGTCGTAGATGTCGCGGGTGTTCTCGTATCCGAGCAGTTCCGCGATCTGGTTTTCGAGGACGTGAGAGTTGTTCATCCCGGTAAAGACGATCTCGTCGTCGCGGGGATCCCACCGGAAGGCCTGCTGGGTCACGACACCGCCGTCGTGTTTCGAATAGCCTTCGATCTCCTGAACGCTGGTAACCCGCCGATAGACATCGTCGCCCTGTTTGACCCTGTTCTGGAACAGCGCGACGTCGCAGTTGTCCATGAACGTCTCGGGGACGTTGATCGGTTCGCCAGTAAAGCGCTGGATCATCGAAACGATATCGCTGGCGTGGAACGTGAGCATGACGGGGTGGCCAGTCTGTGCGGCCTGAAACGCCATCTGTCCTTCCGCACCTCGAACCTCCCCCACGATGATGTAGTCGGGGCGAGATCGGAGCGCCGAGGCGACCAGATCGAACAGGTCGATGTCGGAACTGGAGTCTTCGCCCTGGCCCTCGCGGGTGAGCAACTGCTGCCAGGTATCGTGCGGTGGAACGACTTCGGCGGTGTCCTCCGCAGTATAGATCTTCGAGTCGCGTGGGATGAACGAGGTGATCGCGTTTAGCGTCGTCGTCTTCCCCGAGGCAGTCTCTCCGACCACGAAAACCGTCTGTTCGTTTTCGAGACAGAGCCAGAGGTAGGCGGCGAGTTTCGGCGAGAGCGTCCCCCACTTTGTGATCTGGAGCACGGACAGTGGAACCTCGTCGCCCTGCCGGATCGTCAGCGAGGGACCCTGCACCGACACGTCATCGGAGTAGATGATGTTGATACGCGAGCCGTCGGGCAGCGTCGAGTCGATGATCGGGTTCGAGTCGCTGACCGGCGTGTCCATCCGCTCGCCCATATTCCGTAGCCAGTTCTCGAACTCCGCGGGCGTCCCGAAGTCGACCGTCGTGGGCAACATCCCGTACGTGCCGTGATCGACGTAACACTGGTCGGTCCCGATAACGTGGATATCCTCGTTCTGTGGGTCCTGCATCACTGGATTCAGCGGTCCGAGTCCGACGATATCGCGCTGTAGCTGGTAGCGGATCTTCTGGTAGGTGTCGGGCGCGACGGTGATCCGCGTCCCGAGGAGTTGCTGGAGCGCGCCGGTCGCGACCCCGCCGACGTGTGTGACGCTGTCGAGTAGTTCGTCGATATGCTCGATGAACTGCTCGTCGTCGCTCGGGGCGGGCTTGTTGACGCTCTTTTCGAGGATCCGTTGTCGCACGTCGTCGAAAACGGCCTGTTCGTCGGCATTGAGTGTCGGTTCGACAACGTAGTACGTCAACGGCTGGCCGACATCGCCGTGAACGTGACAGAAGACCGCATGCTCACTCTGGGTAGGGTAGATGACGTTCGGTCTGGCGACCTCGTGTTCGTCCTCCAGCGTCTCGGTATACATCGGATACTCCCCGTGGATATCCCGATAGTGTTCGAGATGCTCGTCGAGATGGGGGTGCTCATTTGCGAGCGCGCCAAGTTGCCCTGACAGGTTCGCAGTTCCGAGCTCCGTCATCTCAGGCCACCGTCCGTGTCACGATCGTGATCCCGCGGCCGGACTGGACCGCGTAGCCGATGTTGTCATCGACCTGATTGCCCATCTCCGCGAACTTCTTGACGACGATGTTGCGTCGGACTTCGCTCCCGACACTTTCCATCTCCAGCGAGAGGTAGACATCAGCAGCGTTCCGGAGGGGACGGAGGGCCGTCCTGGACAGCGAATCCGGATTGACGGTCAGGATCAGCGTTTTGTCCTGACTGACGATCTGTCGAAAGTAGGTGATCATATTCTGCATGATGTCATCGGCGTCACCGTGTTCGCTGATCGCCTCGTAGTGGGGGTCATGAAGCAAGATAGCATCGAACCCGTCGAAAATAACGACATCGCTTTCCCACATCGTCTCGGCCTGCATGAGCTTCGTGATGAGTTCTCGTCCGCCCGCTTCTTCGGGCCCCGGTCGCTGGTTAATCGTGTCCCGTGTGTCGACATCCGCGTGCAAGAACAGCAACTGTTCGCGGAGCAGGTGATCGACAATATCGTAATCCATCGATCCCATCTGTTTGATGAGGCCGCCCGCAGTCAGCTCCGCGGAGACGTAGGTGACATACGTATCGCTCTCACAGAGTCCATAACAGAACCGCTGAGCGAACACGCTCTTGCCAGCGCCGTGGCTCCCTTCAAGCAGTACGATACTTCCCTTCGGAAACCCGCCACCGAAGGCCGGGTTGACCCGATCACGCTCTTCAAGTCCAAGTTCGTATAGGCTTACCATGAGTTATCCATCCAGATAGAACCGCAGCGTATCTTCGTTAGATCTGACCCGCACTGTTGCCCGGTGATCTCCGGCATCGAGGGGTTCGTTCATAGTCATCCGTACCACGCTCCCTTCGGCCCACAACGTAGAGCCCTCGTTGCCGATCACCTCGATGTCGATACCGTTCTGATACTGTCCGTTGATCAGCACGTCGATATCACCACTATCCGTATGTATCGGCCGATTTCCGGTGTTTTTTACGAGGAGGGTGACCTCGCCGTTGCCGTCCTCGTCGGTCGAGTAGATCGAGTCGGGACTTCCAGCGTCGCTGATGATACTGATATCAGTCTCGATATCTTGAGCGACACTGTCGCCGCGTTCGTCCAGTGAGACGCTCATACTTTCGACGTTGACGGTCAGCGTCGTCGCAACGCCGACGGCCACGGTGAGCGCGGCGATGAAGATGATCAGATGGGACACGGAAACGCTTGCCACGTCAGCTTCCCTCCTCAGTCTCGATCTCGTCCGTCGAGTCCTGTACGCCGGTCTGCGTAGCGATGACGACTCTGTCCGGAGCCGTCTCGACGTTCGACACCTCTATTTCGAGGCGCTCACCGCCGACCCACAGATCGCGGTCCTGGTCGCCCTCAACCCACGTCGTCCGCTCGGCCGGAAGCTCGCCATCGATCAGGAGATGAGTCTTCGATACGTCGAGTGTCACTGTCCCGGAGTTGTCCACGTGGACCGTCAAACTGTCGGCCGAATCGTCATAGGTCGCCGAGTGGATATCGACACCGCTGTTCCTCGCGTCGATGATACGATCCTGTCGATCATCGCTTGCCTCCGATATCTGCAGGGTGGAGCCCTCGACGGCGGGATACAACAGTCCGAGGCTGATGAGCGCGCCGATCGCGACGACTGCGACCGCGGCACTGGTGCTAAATCCCATCTACCGTCACCTCACCTGCTCCGACTGCTCCAGTTGTGCCTGCTGTGAGAGTCTGGCGATATATTTGAAACTCCGATCGTGAACGTCAGTATTGAGATCGTTTCGTGGCGGCGTATCGGGGTCACAGTGCGCGCCGCTGAGCATGACCTCAAGATCCCGCTTGACTGGTTCGCTGATCCAGTCGATCCGGTCGTAATGGTCGAGCGCTTTCAGTGCGCCTTCCTGTCCCGACCGATCGACGAGCATTGTCAACCACTCCATGAGCAATACCTCGGTCGCGTAGGTGGCCGCAAACCGCGTCAGGTACGGCCCGTCATCGGTGTTCGGCGGTCGTGTTGATGTGGATGTCGGCTCCGTGGCTGTCGTTCGAACCGGTTGTTCCGATGCTGGCTCGAACGTCGGTTCCGGCTCCGGGGAACGTTCACTGGACTGGCCGGGATCAGTCTCTTCCGTCTCGGTGTCCCATTCATCCTCGTTTTCAGTCTCGTCTTCGGGGCCGGGGATAACGCCGAACTTCGCTTCGGACTCGTCAGGTTGCTCGATATCGCCTTCCCAGTCACCGGTAAACGGATTGACGCTCTCCGTGAGGTGATCGTAGACGCCGAGCAGGGTCGCGTTGTGCTCTTCGATTCTATCTAGTCGTTCGCCCACGTTCACCTGTTCGCTTTCAAGCCCATCGATACTGGCACTGTTCTGCTCGACCTGATTACGGACCCCGTCGAGTTCGTGCTCGATATCGGCGATATCGTCGGTGAGTTCGCTCGCTCCGTCGTCACCACCGCCGAATAGCCCGCCGGACGACGAGGACTCTCTTTCCTCGGTGACCTCCTCGCCTTCATCCTCCTCTTCTTCCTCGTCGTCCAGCGGCTCCTGTGGGCCAGCATCGGGGTCGTCTGGACCGCCTGGCGAGAGCGCGTCCAACCCCAATTCGTCCAGAATGGTTCCTATATTCATAAGTGGGATATTGAAAGTTATAACTCCCTAGTAGATACGCAAGAATAAGTTGCGTACCTAATTAGAGAGGCTCAATCTAACGGATCCTATATGAGAATACCGAACCAGCGGATGGCGAGTTAACACGACTCACGAATTGAGATCAGCTTCGGCAAGTAGCGCCGATATCGTCGCTGCGGGCGCGTTATCGTCGTCGATCGTACTGGCGTACCAGGTGAGAAGCTCCTCGAAGACAGTAATCCGGTCGTCAGCGGCGATCCGTCGTTCGGCGATCCCGTCGTCGGTCTTCAGCAACACGTCGATGGCATGTGAGCGGTCCATATGTTCCAGCGCAGCTCCGCGTGCCGCAGGGGAAAAGGCCGTCTCACCGTTCAGTTCATGGTGTCGCTCCTCCGACGCGGAGCCGTCCCGCCGTGAGGATGGGTCGGACGACGTCTCGTCCGGCTCACGAGCAGCGGTAGCGGCTGTCTTCTCGGGCTCTCCCGCCCCCTGCTGGCTCTCCGACGCAGCATACTCCCGAGGTCCAGTATCGGGTGCCGACGGCCCGGACTCGTCTGCAGAAGAAGTTGGCTCGCCTGACGGGCTGACCACGAACCGGTTCTCTTCGATCTGCTCGACGCCAGCGTCCGCTTCCAGCTCGAGCTCTTCGGGTGTAAGCACGGTCGGGTCCCGCTCGTCGTCCGGCTCCTCTGTCATAGCCTGTCTACCTTCAGGCTCTACCATACTATACTTTGCCGCCAGCAAAGAAATCCTGCCGCCGGTCGACCGGGAACCACTCGCGTCCGAACGCATTTAACGTGTGCCTACGTATCCGGTGCAGTACGTGAACTCGCTGAACGAGGTTCCCAGCCGAGGATCTCACATGACCGGCCGGCGCACGCTCGGGGCCGACAGCGACGGATACGATCCCCGGCGTGATCTCACTCTTATCGCCATCGCAGTGCTCGTGTTCGGAACACTCACCGTTGGCGTCCTCGGGTTCGGCGCTACGCCGGTCCTCGACGACGGCGACGATGACGGGACGGTGTTCCCGGTCCAGGACTGGCGCGACGACGGGCCCGAAGAGGTCCAGCTCGTCGTCGAGGCAAATCGGAGCGAGATCACTCCCGGTGACACTGCCGAGTTCACAGTTAGCTACGAGAACGGGACGGCCGCGACAGACGCCACGGTGCAGGTTGACGGTACGGAGTACGATCTCGACGGGACGGGCCAAACTACTGTTACTTTCGACCGCGGCGGGGAGTTCACCGTCCGGGCCGAGCGAGAAGGGACTGACCTGACTCGATATATTTCCGACGCCATGATCATCTCGGTCGAGCGATTCGAGATCGACCTCTCGCTCGACGCCGACGAGGAAGAGATCACTGCGGGCGAGGAGGTGACGTTCTCCCTCCAGCGATCGGACACCGGTGAGGCGGTCTCCGGCAGCATCACCGTCAACGGCGAGGAGCACGAGACGAACGAGGTCGGACGTGTTACCATTCCGTTCGGCCAGAGTGGCACTTTCGAGGCGACCGGATCGGTCTCTGATACTGACACAGAGACGTTCCGCGACGGACCGACGACGATCTCGGTCGAGCCACGAACGGTCGGACTATCGCTTTCCCAGGATATTGAGGAGCCGAGAGTCGGCGACGATGTGACGATTGAGATCCGCCGATCGGATACTGACGAACCGATCAACGCGACCGTCGATGTCGACGGCGAGCAGCGAATTGCCGACGAAGGGGTGCTATCACTTACCGCGGATCGTGCGACACAGCTCGATATCTCGGCCACTGCGCCCGATACCGACAGCGAGACGTTCGAGACGGTGACGGAGACGGTCCGATTCGCCCGACACGAGGCACCGCTGGCCCTTCAGCCCAACCAGACGACGGTTGAGCGCGGAGAGGCGGTCGAGTTTACGGGCATCCGAACGGATACCGACGAGCCGGTTCCCGGTACACTCTCCGTGGACGATCGCACCGCGTGGCTCGACTGGCAGGGAACCACCTCTCTGACGTTCGATGAGGCCGGGACTGTTCCGGTCACGCTCACACGCGCGAACACGACAACGCACACGTTCCCGAGCGACGAGGTGACGATTACCGTACTGGACACCCAGTACGAAATCGACGGTATCGATGCGCCCGAACGGGTCGATCGCGGCGACGAGGGCGTCGTCGAGGCAACGGTCCACAATACGGGCAGCGACGACGGGACGGCAACGGTCGACTACGTGTTCGATGGTGGCGAGCAGGCGACTCAGACGGTCGAACTCGGCGGTGGCGAACGTGAGACGGTTACGTTTGAGGTTCCGACCGACGTCGATCCCGGCGAGTACGAACACGCCGTAACGACACGGGACGGGGACGTATCCACGACGATTATAATCGAAGACGAGGATGCGCAATATATCACTCAGTTGACCTGACGTTCTGACGTATATAACTCGATTAGAGTATAATCTCGGATTACCTCCTCAGAGCCTCTTTTAAAAATTCTAAACGATCCTAAGGAGTTTATAAAACATCATAGGGCCTGTTTGATGGAGTAAAACGGCTCGAAATAGCGGAAACGCTCAGCCCCCTATAAGATACAGTACCTCGTTGGTGGAAACAGAGCTGGGAAACTCATGTCAAGCCCCTCCATTCAACACGAGACTGGATCGGTCGCAGGCGAGTCCACTACCGGTAGCTTTCGGGAATGGTTCGCCGATCAACTAGCTGATCGGATCTACGCCGTCGGCTTCTGGACCGCCGTCGTGCTCCCGTTCCTCCACGTCCCGATGCTGGCAACGGGTCTCGATACCGGCGGTGAAGTGCTGACGTTCCTCGGACTGCTCGCTCTGAACGCCCTCGCATTGCTCGTTGGCTATCCACACAAGCAGCAATAACCCCCTGTCGCCCTTCCTCCCCGGTTCATGTTTTGCCCGGCTTCACTTGCCGTCCGCCCGTGAACTTAAGTTGCCCTGCGCTCTGGGGACTAGTATGGCCGCGCATGGCCGGCCCGCACTGCGAGACCTGTTCGACGAGTCACCGACGCCGCATATCGCGCACCCGCCACGGACTCACCATCGAGACTTCTACGTGGCGACAGACGGCTCCTATCGCAAGGAGAGCGGCGGCCTCGGCGTCGTAATCGAAACACGGGAAGGAAAACGGGTAGCGAGACTGTCGCTCCCACAGCCCGTCCCGGACAACAACGTCGCCGAGTATCGGGCGCTCCATCTCGGGCTCGACGTGCTGGCCACTCGCTCCCCACCGAACGCGCGCGTCGGCGTCCTCGTCGACCACGACGAGCTCGCCGGAAACGTCAACAACGCCATCCTCGCGACGCAGCATCCCGACGGCAAGCCACCGCATCCGCTCTCGCCGCCACAGAACACGACGAACCACTGGCGGGGAATCCGCGCCCGACTCTCGGGCTTCGGGGAAGTGCGGGCCGCCCGCATCAACAGCGAGGACAATCCGGCACATCCGCTTGCGAACGCGCCCGACCAGTACGCCCACGTCAACCACGAACCCGACCGCTGTGTGCTGCCCGGTGCCGCCGAGTCGTCGACAGGCGAGTTCCCACCGCCGTCACGGTCGGATCGACACGCGAGCGACTGACCACGACTGTTTATTACCCAACGCTCGGGAGTCATCCCGTCTTCAGGCGGGTGAGGGTATCACTCGTTCTGTGCGTCCACGACCGCAACCCCGGCCAGATTCACGATATCCTTGACCTCGTCGTCGCGCTGCAGGACGTGGACTGGCTTGTCCATACCGACGAGCATCGGGCCGATGGCTTCCGCACCGCCGAGCCGCTGGAGCAGTTTGTAGCTGATGTTGCCCGCTTCGAGGTTCGGGAAGACGAGCACGTTGGCCGGTTCGTCAAGGTCGGAGAACTCGTAGGTGCCGTGAAGCATCTCCTCGACGACGGCGGTATCGGCCTGCATCTCGCCATCGACCGGGAAGTCGATAGCTGGGTCCTCCTGGAGCCGTTGTGCGGCTTCGCGGGGCTTGCTCGTCCCCTCGTTGTCGACGCTCCCGAAGTTCGAGTACGAGAGCAGTGCCGCACGCGGTTCGATGTTGAAGCTCCGGGCGAGTTCGGCGGTGTGTTCGGTCACCTCGGCCAGCACGTCCTCGTCGGGATTCTGGTTGACCGTCGCGTCGGCGATGAAGATGACCCGGTTCTTGAACGTCAGCATGTAGACGCCCGCAGCGTACTCCGCATCCTCTGCGGTGCCGACGATCTGTAGCGGCGGACGGAGCGCGGAGGGGTAGTGGTGGGTCAGCCCCGACAGCATTGCGTCCGCGTCGCCGGACTCGACCATCACCGACGCGAAGTAGTTGCTGTCCCGGATCATATCTTCGGCCTCGCTTCTGGTGACGCCTTTGCGCTGGCGGAGTTCGTAGAGCCGGTCGACGTACTCCTCGTAGTCGTCTTTTTCGGGATCGACGATCTCGGGGTCGAACTCCAGACCGAGATCGAGCGCCGTGCGCTCGATCTGATCGCGGTTGCCGATCAACACCGGCTCGGCGATCTGTTGTTCCTGTAACTGATAGGCCGCACGGATGATCTTCTCGTCGCCGCCCTCCGCCAGCGCAACACGCTGTGGGTTGCTCTTTGCCTTGTTGAGGACGACCCGCATCATCTCCCGGGACTTGCCGAGGCGGGCCTCCAGTTGCTCGACGTACTGTGGGATATCGATCTCGGTGCGTGCCGCGCCGCTGTCCATCGCAGCCTCCGCAACGGCGGGGGCGACCTCGAACAGCACCCGCGGGTCGAGCGGCTTCGGAATGATGTAGTCGGGGCCGAACTGGATCGGTTCGTCGCCGTACGCTTTCACCACGGCGTCCGGGACGTCCTGGCGCGCAAGCTCGGCCAGCGCTTCGGAGGCCGCGACTTTCATCTCCTCGTTGATCTCGCTGGCACGGACGTCGAGCGCGCCGCGGAACAGGAACGGGAAGCCGAGCACGTTGTTGACCTGGTTGGGGTAGTCAGAGCGGCCGGTCGCCATGATGACCGAGTCGTCGCGGGCCGCCTTGGCGTCCTCGTAGCTGATCTCCGGATCGGGGTTCGCCATCGCGAAGACGATCGGATCGGCGGCCATCGAGCGCAACATCTCCTGGCTGACGATCCCGCCGACCGACAGCCCGACGAACACGTCGGCCCCCTCCAGCGCGTCGGCGAGATTCCCATCGGGCACGTCGCGGGCGAACTCCTGTTTGTACTCGTTGATCTCGCCATCCTCTACCCGGCCCCCGGTGATGATTCCCGAGGAGTCACACATCAGAATGTTCTCGCGTTTGACTCCCAGCGAAACGTAAAACCGGGCGGTGGAAATCGCGCTCGCACCGGCTCCCGAAAAGACGACCTTCAGATCACTAACGTCTTTGTCTGCGACTCTGCAGGCGTTTAACAGGGCTGCACCGCTGATGATCGCCGTCCCGTGCTGGTCGTCGTGGAACACGGGGACGTCCATCTGCTCGCTCAACTGCTGTTCGATCTCGAAACAGTCCGGCGCAGCGATATCTTCGAGGTTGATACCGCCGAACGTCGGCTCCATTGCGGCGACCGACTCGACAAAACTCTCGGGATCCGAATGATCAAGCTCGATATCGAACACGTCGATATCGGCAAACCGTTTGAACAGCACGCCTTTGCCCTCCATGACGGGCTTCGACGCCGCTGGACCGATGTCGCCCAGTCCAAGTACGGCAGAACCGTTCGAGATCACGCCGACCAGATTTCCTTTGGCCGTATATCTGTACGCATCCTCTGCACTGTCGCGGATCTCCCGGCACGGTGCCGCCACGCCGGGGGAGTACGCCAGACTAAGATCGCGCTGAGTGTTCGTCGGCTTCGTCGTCGATATCTCGATCTTTCCCGGCGGTTCTTCCTCGTGATACTCCAGTGAGTCCTCGTCCATTCCCATGAGATATGTACCCTCACACCGGAGCGTAAAAAGTTGATCGAACAGTGCAATCGACAGCTGTCGAAAAACGCAGTAAGAGGCGGCGTATAGTGGGTTTTTGTTATGTGATTATTCTTCGTTACTGTCCAGAATCGTCGGGCGGTCGACGGTCACGTCATAGCCGTGTGCGTCGACCTCGGTCGTCGGCCACCGGCCGGTTTCTGTCAGCACCTCGAAGCCGTCGTCGGTGACGAGTACGGTATCCTCGCTCTTTGCACCCTGCACGGTCGGGTTCCAGGCATACGCCATCGGCGTGTGTACCGGCGCGTCGTGGCCGGGCGTCGCGATCCACTCGCGTCCGGCGAAGCCAGCGGCCCCGCCCTGATGGTGTTCGCGCCACTCGCCCTCGTGGCCGACGGCGGCATACGCGTCCTGTATCGCCGCGAAGACGTCGCCTGCGGTCCCCTCCTCAGCAGGCTGCCCGGCGGCTTGGGTTGCCGCGAGCGCAGTTGCTTCGACCGTCGTGGCGGCGTCATGGCGCTCGTCGAGCCACTCCGGGGGATCGAACGCGACTGTCCGAGTACACGAGGCGTGAAGCCCCGCTTTCTCTGCGGTCACCGACAGCAGCGCATATTCGCCCAGTTCGACCGGCTGTGGCGTGTAGTGACGATACTTCTGGGCGCGCTCGCTACCGCCGACGAGCGCGACAGGTGCCTCGATCCCGCGGGCCGACAGGGCGACCCGCAGGGCCGCTGCCGCTTCCCGCTCGGTGTCGCCCGGCTGAAGTTCGCGAGCCACTGACTCGATCGCTGCTGCCGTTTCCCGACCGAGACTGCGGTACGCGTCGATATCGCTCTCGGTTAGCGGCTGTCGGAGTTCGCGGGCATCGACCGACGAGAAGCCGGGGACCTCGAAGTCGGCTGCCCCGGGGCCGTCGGCTTCCGCCGCGACCGCCTCCGCGAGCGAGGTGGCGTGCCACTCGAACTCGACGACATCGACCTCCTCGGCCAGTTCCTCGTCGCGAAGCCGCTCCGCTTCGATATCGTTCGTGACTACGACGAGATCCTCACCATCGTAGCCTGCGGCGGCGACGCCGATATCGCCTGCCCTGTCGACGACGTTGTTCCCACCGGTAAGCCACGCGAACGAGTTCGGGCGGGCAAACCAGACGGAGTCTACGTCGTTCGATTCGAGATACGCGTTCAGACGGTCCTCTCGCATACCCCGGACATCAACGGCAGGACTATTAGGAACGTCGAAGCCGCTCGGTGACGCCCACGATCGCCCCGAATTTGGTCAGGTCTAAGTACGCGAAACCCTGAGTGCCGATAATGACGGATTCGGAGACAGCAGGCCCTGATGAGGACGGGCTGTTCTCGTTCCCTCGCTTGCTCACGGTCGCCGCCGGACTCACCTTCTCGCTGATCCTGATCGGCATCTACACCGCCGTTGCCGGTGCCGGTCTGACCTGCGAGGGGCGCTGGCCGCTGTGTGATGGCTGGCTGGGGCTGTTCCCGGCGAACTGGCCGAGCTTTATCGAGTGGTTCCACCGACTTGTGGCGATGCCGACCGGCTTCCTCCTGCTTGGGCTGGCCGTCTCGGCATGGCGTGGGGGACGGTCCAAACGGGTTCGCTACGCGCTGACTGCGGCGGTCGCTATCCTCCCCTCACAGATCGTTCTCGGCGGCCTGACCGTCCTCGAGTACGAGGTGCTGTATCTCACCGCCCACTTCGTGACGGCGATACTCATCTTTGCGCTGGTCATCGCAGCGACCGCGTGGTCCCTCGAATCGCGGTTCGACCGTCCGCCCCGGCTCGCAGCGCTCGCAGTAGCTGGGCTCGTTCCCCCCTTCGCCGTCGCGACGCCGTTCGTGATCAGCGTCGGCTCGATGCGTCTCCACATGGCTTACTACGGGGTGGGGCTTGTCGCGTTCAGCGCGCTGATCGCGCTGGCGCTCTGGAGCTGGGACGGTGCCGAGTTAGGCGGGACCGAACGACGCATTGCCGCCGCTGCTGGCGCGGGGACAGTCGTTCTCGGCCTGACGATGCTTCAGCTCCGGCTCCCGGCAAGTCCGACGGAGATGGCGCAGGTTTCGGGAAGCGCTGCACTCGTCGCCGTGTTGTCACTGCTTGCGGTCTGGTGGACGCTCAGTTCGGGTGACGTGACGACGGCCGATCGCCCGCTGTAGCTGATCGGGGCTAGTTCCTTCTGGACATTCCGCTCCGAGTTTCCGGAGCGATATCTGTACGAAACGGAAGGAACTTCCCGACCGAAAGCAAAGCGTTGGTATGAGCCAGCAGACGGACGTGACGGAGACCGAGACCGCCTCGGTCGTCGTCGTCGACTACGGTCTGGGGAACCTGCGGAGCGTTACCCGCGGGCTGGAGCGCGTGGGCGCAACAGTCGAGATCACTGACGATCCCGACGCGTTCGAGACGGCGGACGGGATTGTCCTCCCCGGCGTCGGCGCGTTCCGCGAGGGCGTCGAGAACGCCGGACCGTACCGCGAGGCGCTCCACGAGGCGGCCGAGCGCGGCCAGCCGCTGTTCGGCATCTGTCTCGGCATGCAGATGCTGTTGACCGACAGCGAGGAGGCCGATCACGCGGGCGAAGGCGACGTCAGGGGTCTCGATCTGATCCCCGGCACGAACCTCAAGTTCGATCAGGGCCAGAAAGTTCCCCAGATGGGCTGGAACGAGTTGAACGTCGAGCGCGAGCATCCACTCGTCGAGGGAATCGACACCGTTGCGTCGGAGACGCAACGAGCAGACGGAACTGACAGTTCCGTCGACGGGGAGTACGCCTACTTCGTCCACTCGTACTACGCCGAGCCGAATTCCGAGGCGGCGATCGTCGCCACGACCGACTACGGCCTCGATTTCCCGAGCATCGTTGCCAACGAGGCGGGCAACGTCTTTGGGACGCAGTTCCACCCTGAAAAGAGTGGAGAGACGGGGTTACAGATCCTCCGGAACTTCGTGGAGATCTGTCTGGAGGAGTAGTACTGCGAGCGAGCCAGTGAGCGAGCAGCTTTTGCGCCCACGGGTTTCGGCGAGCGGTTCGCTCGCGGGTTGAGCGAACCCGAGGCCGAAAACGGTGGCTGAACGGAGAGTGGAGAGACGGGGGTACAGATCCTCCGGAACTTCGTGGAGATCTGTCTGGAGGAGTAGTCGGAACTATTCGACTACAAGACGTCCCTCGTCAGCGATCGACCAGCCCTCGACACCGGAGTCGTATTCGACGTGCCAGTACTGATAGTGCCCGTCAGACTGTGGCCCGGCAGTCACCTCGCCCGTCTGCCCGCCAGGGACGGTGTGAATCACGTCGTCAGCGAGGCTTGGTCCCGCCCTGACGTTCAGATCCTGTGTCGTTTCGACCCGGGTCCCATGACAGAACAGTGGGCAGGCATCGATGAGCTGTTCGACACTCCATCCCCAGACGCCGGCATCGGTCCAGTGGATACCCCACCAGGTGTATCCGTCCTCCTCGACAGGTCCGTTGACGATTTTCCCCACGTCGCCCTCCTCGAGCGTCGCGACTACGTCGTCGCCCATACCGGGGCGTTCGCGCGTGTTGACCGTCGTATTCGCGTGGATTGCCTGTCCATCCTCGAACGTTGTACCGCCACCGCCACCGGTGCTGCCGACGAACTCCATGAGGCGGTCGCCGTCCCAGTCCGGACCGGGGCAGGCCGTCTGGTTCGACGATCCACAGTGGCTGTCCGCAGGAGCATGGCGGTGCTCGATGATCCCACCGCTGGCGTCGCACGGAACTGTGTGGTCGCGGTAGTAGTTCAGCGGGATATCATACTGGTCTGCGAGATACTCGATGATCTCGGCGGACTGCTCGTACATGGTATCGGAGATGAACCCCTGTGACTCGGTCCACTCGTGTTCGATCCCGATCGAGTTCGAGTTGAATCCGCTAGCATGCCAGGCGACGTCGCTCTCGTCGACCATCTTCGTCGTGTGGCCGTCGGAGTTCCGGATCACGTAATGGGCACTCACGTTCGCGTCGGGGTTCTTGAACCAGTTGATCGCGCCGGAGTACTCACCGACCGTAACGTGAACGACGATCCAGTTGATATCGTTTGTTCCACGATTCGAACTGGAGTAGTTCGTCGAGTGGGCGGGATCCCACGTGTCGGACGGATCAGCCGCGGCGGTACCAGTCGTGGCGACCGCTCCACCGGCGGCCATCGATGCGCCAGTTGCTTTCAGCAGCGTTCGTCTGGGTAGCTCCATATCCATCATCATCGATGGGGATGAACACTTTATATTTTTCTAATATCAAAAGCAATTAATCTGCCAACAAGTTGCTTTCACCAATTCAAATAGAGAAACGTAACTATCGCCGCTCGGCGAGTTCCGCACGCAGGTCCTCGACATTCATGTCTTTCATCGCGAGCAACACGAGCAGGTGATAGACGATATCCGCGCTCTCGTAGGCAATCTCGTCGGTGTCGTCGTCTTTCGCGGCCAGAATCAACTCGGTGGTCTCCTCGCCGAGTTTCTCTAAGACCTCGTTTTCCCCTTTCTCGTGGGTGAACAGCGACGTCGTGTACGATCCCTCTGGCAGGTTTTTCTTCCGGTCCTCGATGACGTCGAACAGCTCGTCGAGTACGTCCTCACTCATATACGGGCAGTCGGCACCGAGCGTCTAAAGTGGTCCGTCTCCGCCCCGCTACAGAGTTTGAAGGAGAGAGCCCACGGCTTCAGCCGTGGGAAGATGTCAAGCCAGCTGGGCGACGTCCTGGAGCGGATCCAGTTCCTCGAACTCCTCGGCGGGCCGGGACCCATCGGCGAACACGTCCGCAGAAATCTCGATGCTGGCGCTGGTTCGGGAGGCGAGCGCGAGCGAGTCGCTCGGCCGTGCGTCGATCGTCGTCTCGCCACGCGGGGTGTCGATGTGTAGATCGGCGATATAGGTGCCGTCCTCGACTGCGGACACTTCCACGTGACGGACGCGCCCGCCGAGTTCTTCGACGATATCGAGCAGGAGATCGTGCGTGAGCGGCCGTCCGATATCCTCGGCATCGATGCCGCGGGCGATGCTCGCGGCCTCCTCGAACCCGATGAAGATCGGCAGGACGTCGCTCTCGTCTTCGACCGACAGGACGACGACGGCGACTGGCCCCTCACGTGTACCGGCGACCCGGACGGCATCGATACTCGCCTTCATACTACGTCCCAGGACCCGCAGGGAGAAAAGTCCACGTCCCGCTGGCGGCGGGACGGTCACTCTCCGCCGTCGATCGCTTCGAACAGCGCGAGCCAGTGAAGACGGCTGTCATCGGTTAGCTCGGGGTGGAACGAAAGGCCGACAACGGGCCCCTGTCGGACAGCGACCGGTCGGTCATCCCACGATGCGAGCACGTCCACGTTCTCGCCGACTGCGTCAATCACTGGCGCGCGGATGAACACTGCGGGGAAGGGATCGTCCAGTCCGTCGATATCCAGCGGTGCCTCGAAACTGTCCTTCTGACGGCCGAAGGCGTTGCGCTCGACAGTCACATCGAGGAGACCGAGCGTCCCGACGCGGTCGTCGCCCGCGTCCTCGGCGGCGACGATCAGCCCGGCACAGGTCGCGAAGACGGGCTTGCCCGCGGCGACGTGCTCGCTGATCTCGGGTGCAATCCCGTCACGATGTATCAGTCGCGAGATGGTGGTCGACTCGCCGCCGGGGAGCAAGAGGACGTCACAGTCGGGGACGACCCCGGCAGAGCGGATCTCTCGAACCGTCACCGATTCATCGATATCGCGGGCGGCGCGCTCGACCGCGTCGACGTGTTCGCTCACGTCGCCCTGCACGGCAAGGACGCCAGCAGTAAGACTCATTGGGTGGTGTTAGAATCTGAACGGCAAAAACCACGCGTCTTCGGCTGTCGGGCAGAAATTAAATACTGATGCCGTGGGCCCAGATTCCCAGCATGTGGACGAAGATGCCGAGCGCGACGGAGACGACGATGACCGTCCGGGGGTCCATCTGAATCGCGTTGCTATCTTCCGCGTCGAAGTAGCGGACCAGTCCCGCACTGGACATCAGCCCGCCCGAATTCTCACCGCTGCTGCCACTCATACTCGATACTGGTAGTCCGGGGTAACTAAGTCTTTCGACCCCCGATCTTCGACCGTGCATCGAGAGAGCAAAAGTGGGAAACCCTTATGCGCGCAGCCCTGAAACACCTGATGTACGTAGCATGACTGTAACGCTGAAAGACTTCTATGCCGACTGGTGTGGCCCCTGCAAGACGCAGGACCCGATCCTCGAAGAGATCGAAGAAGAGTGGGAAGACCGCTTCGACCTCGAGAAGGTCAACGTCGACGAACAGCAAGACATCGCCAACGAGTATCAGGTTCGCTCGCTCCCGACGCTGATCGTCGAGAACGAAGAGGGGATCGTCGAGCGATTCGTCGGCGTCACCCAGCGCGAGGACATTGAGGACGCCCTCGAATCCGCGGGTGCCTGAACGACTTTCTTATTTCGCTTAGAGGTCTGGTGGCCAGTGAACAACCATCACGACCAGGGCACTGCCGTAGAAGGCAACTGCGCTGAGCACGCCGAACGGAATTTCCTGCAAATACAGGTACGGCCCACCGATCAGGAGCCCGAGAGCCCCCCCGAGCACCTGCAACGTGACGCCAAACCCGGACAGTTCCACGTCCCGTAGCTGAAAGATATTCTCGTACCTGAACGCCAGCTCCGGATCGACGAGACTCAACCCGCTGAGTGCCCCGGCGATCAGGAGGACGGGCAGAAGAATGTACTCTATCGGATGGATCGTGATGAAGGCGGCGTGGGAGGGGACCATACTCTACCGATCATGTTCCTGTAGTGAAAACTTTGTGCTTCGACCAACAGCTACAGGAATCGGACGCCGACGTCGTGCATCCCGTCGTTGTACTTCGCGATGTTGATGACCAGCGGCGTGATGCTCTCGACTTCCGCGGCGTTTTCGATCGGACCGGCGTCGAGCGCGCGCAGGCCCTCGATGGCCTCCGCCAGTGATTGGACCGTCTCCTTGGCGTCGCCGTCGTTGCCGACAACGAGGGTGTCCAGATCCAGTTCGACGTCGAGGTTAGCGAGTCGATCCGCGGCGAGGTTGTGGAACGCGCCGACGACCGGCTGTCCCTCGGGGGCCGCCTCCGCAGCGACAGCGGTTACGCTGCCAGCGCCGGGGCGGTGATAGTGCATCCCGTGTTCGTCACCTTTCATGCCGACCGCGGGGGAGACAAGGATCGTGTCGTCGTCGAGCCTGTCCGCGACTTCCTCGACCGTGTCAGAGACGTGATATGGGGGGACGGCAAGCACGACGACGTCCGCGCGGTCGGCAGCCATCGCGTTCTCGAAGCCATTGATCGTCGTCTCGACGCCGCGGCTGTCGAGTTCGGTCTCGTACTCCTCGGCTTTCGTCCGTGCTTTCTCGGGCGTGCGCGACCCGATCAGGATCTCGTGGCTGGTGTCGTACGCCCAGCGCAGCGCCAGTCCCTGACCGATATCGCCAGTCCCGCCGAGTAGCGCGATTCGCATACTCGTGGGGTAGGCCGAGCGGATAAAAAGGGTTGCGTGACCGGCAACGAAACGCGGCGATCCCTGATCTACCGCCCAAACAGAGGCCCCTGTTAGGGGCCCGATCAGTCGGCGTCGACGACGACGTCCAGATCGAACGGTACGTCGGCGGGCGCAGCGTCGGGGTCGAGGTAGCCGACGGCAAAGCCGCTGTAGACCGTTCCGGCCGCCAGGTCGACGTCGAATGCCGCCACCACATCGCCGTCGGTGTCCGGCGTTGCCGGCCTGACCTCCAGTTCGTATTCGCCAGCGGGGACCTCGACGGCTCCGGCCGCGCCGAAGGGGACGTCCTCGAACAGCGGCTCGCCGTCGACGGTCACGTCGACGTTCGGTGCGTCAGGCGAGGCGTGAACGAGCCTGACCCGGGCGTCCTTACCGGGATCGGACAGGTCGTCCTCGTACAGTTCGACACTGAAGGGCTGGTTCTCCTCGGCCAGTTCGCCGAGCGCAGCCGCGGTGAACGCACCTTCGGAGAGCTCGACTGCCTCGTCGAAGACGACCGTGTCCGGATCGCCTGCTGCAGTGATCTCGATGTCGTAGGTCCCGGCAGGGAGTTCGAGGTACTCGCTGACGGCCCGGAACGGGACGTCCTCCAGAACCGGGTCACCGTCCACGAAGACGTCGACGTTGGGCGCGTCCGGCGAGAGGTGGGCCACACGGAGGTCGGTCTCACCCGGCTCCTCGTCGGTATCCACGTCGAACTCCGCGTCGACGACGACATCGAGGGCAAACGGGACGTCGGCGGGCGCGGCGTCAGGGTCGAGGTAGCCAACGGCAAAGGCGCTGTAGACCGTTCCGGCCTGTACCGAGAGCTTGAAGTTGTCGACGACGTCCCCGTCGGTGTCCGGCGTCGCGGGCCTGACCTCGAGCTTGTAATCGCCGGGCGGGACTTCGACCGTTCCGGCCGTGCCGAAGGCGACGTCCTCGAACAGCGGCTCGCCGTCGACGGTCACGTCGACGTTGGGCGCGTCCGGCGAGGCATGGACGAGTCTGACCCGGGCGTTCTCGCCCGGATCGGAGAGATCGTCCTCGAACACGTCGACGCCGAACGGCTCGTTCTCCTCGGCCAGTTCGCCGAGCGCGGCGGCGGTGAAATCACCGGCCGGTACCTCGACGTCCTCGTCGAAGACGACCGCGTCCGGATCGCCCGCCGCCGTGACCTCTATTCGGTAGGTCCCGGCAGGGAGTTCGAGGTACTCGCTGACGGTCCGGAACGGGACGTCTTCCAGAACCGTGTCACCGTCCACGAAGACGTCGACGTTGGGCGCGTCCGGCGAGAGGTGGGCCACGCGGAGGCCGGCCTCTCCGTCCGGTTCGTCTGTCTCCGCATCGTCGTCCGGGTCTTCCGTTTCGTCGGGCTCCTCCTCGTCTTCGGGGCCTCCAGCCGGTTCGGTCTCGTCACCGAGACACCCCGCCAGAGAGCCAGCTACGACGATTCCACCTGCAGTCTTCAGTACCGTTCGTCGTCTACTGTCAGACATATCCATTTGCTGGCAAGGACCAGCCAGACATGAAGGATTTCCAACATCCGACCGAAGTTACTCCACAGTCTCTCCACAATCCGTCCTGAATTGCGTGCCAGTCAACTGCGATCGTTCGGTCAGGGTCGATCGCAATCTAGCCGCCCGGGCAGGTCACCGATCGAATCGATCACGGCAGTCGCCCCGGAATCTGCGAACTTTTTTCGTCCACCCGCCCCCGAAAGCCCGCCGGTCAACACGCCGACACCATGATACTCCCGCTCCGGATCGACATCGGCAGCGTTCACCGCAGTCCGGACATCGTCGAGCGTATCCCCGACGAAGACCACGCTGTCGGCGTCGAACCGTTCCGCGAGCGTCGTCAACGCGTAGGGATGTGGTTTCCCGTCCTCCCAGTCGTCCATCGTGAACCGGCGCTCGGGTGGGACGTCGAGCCCGGCCCGATCCAGAGCAATCTCGGCTTCGGCTTCCGGACGGCCGGTGACGACGCCCACGTCGTAGTGCTCGACGAGGTGCTCGCGTGTCGCCGCGTCGAGCAGGAGTGGCTCGTCGTGGATGTAGCCACGCGTCTCGGCGTCCGGTTCACCGTCTTCCAGATCACGGTATAGCTCCGCGCCGAGGTAGAGCTGCTGGAAGACATCGCGGAGGCGTTCGGGGTTCCAGCGATCCCGGACGTACGCCCAGTCGGCTTCGGACAGGGCGTCTTCCGTGACGCGTTCTGCGGCGTCGAGCCCGCCACCGTGCTCGGCGATGGCGTCAGTGAATCCAGTGATTCCCAGCTTCATCCCTTCGCGGTCGGCGAGGACGTACAGAGCCGCAGCATCGGTCAGCTCCCAGTCGTTGTTGAAGCCGCCCGCGTCCTTGAAGGCCTGTACGTCCGCTTTCTCGATCGTGTCGCCGTACACCGTTTCGACGGATTCGAGGATCGCCCGCCGGTAGGAGTCCGCGACGTCGACCACCACGCCGTCGATGTCCAGCACGACGGCATCGGGGGCGAGATCGGTCGCCTCTGTGTCGTTCGTGGCGTCGGTCATACCGGGTCGAACGGCCGCCGGGGGTAAGGACGTATCGGGTTCGGACGAGCGAACGACTCACTCCGGCCCCTCGCGCGCCCAGTAGAGTGTCTCCGTGGGTAGCGTCTCGCGCTCGACTGGGATCGCGGGAGGGTCGCCGCCCAGCGTCGTAAAGATGAACGCGGTGTCGTGCTCACGCGCGACGCTCGCGGCTGAGGTATGAAGCTCCGGCGGGAGATTGAGTGCGTAGAGCGCATCGGCATCGGCGTAGATCTCGGGGACTGGATCGGCAATATCGTCGAGAACGAACTCGATGCTCTCGGGGACCTCACGCGGCGTGACGTCGGTCGCGGTGACGGCCACGCCGCAGTCGGCGAGCGCCGCGGCGACGTCCGGCCGACGTCCTACCCCCATCTCGACCACTCGGTCGAAGCGTGCAAGACGGTCGACGATGGCGGCCGAATCGGCGTGGGGCATGGCGGGATGTTTATGATCGCCGCGATATTATGGGTTGGTATGCTCGTTGACGTCGTGCCGGTGGGGGACGTTCCAGCGCGGGTCAAGCGCGAGGCGTCCGCGGGGTTGCGAGCGGTGTACGACTGCGATGTCACCGTTCACGAACCCCAGCCGATCCCCGACGGCGCGTTCGACGCGAACCGCAACCAGTACCGTGCGGAGGACTTCATCGAACTCGCCAGTCGGATCGGCTCCGGCGAGAAGAACATCGCGGTGACGCCCAAAGACCTGTTCTACCGGAAACGGAACTACGTCTTCGGGCTCGCCTATCTCGATGGCAACGGCAGCGTCGTCTCCACGTACCGCCTGCAGACTTCCAGCGATGGCGGCTTCTCCGAACGCGATTCCGAGGATATCTTCGACGATCGCGTCCGCAAGGAGATCGTCCACGAGATCGGCCACACCTTCGGGCTGGAACACTGCGACAACAAACGCTGTGTCATGAACTTCTCGCCGACGGTGCGGGAAGTCGATATGAAAGAGCAGAACCTCTGTGGGAGTTGTCAGCGGCAGATACTCTGAGGTCGGTTAGCTCTCGTTTTTGCTTGCGTCCGCCATCCGCTCGGAGTAGTCCCAGCCGTAGACGGTTTCGGGCTCGATGCGGATTCTCACCTCGTTCCGATCCTCCGACAGCAAGTTCCGTGCGAGCGACGATTCCGTGTTCCCGAGATACCGCTCGATGAGCGCGCGAAGCAGGACTTTGTCCTCGTCAGCGTCGATTCGCGCGACGCCGTTACCCCGCACGCCCCGGTAGGGCGGCTCGTTCGTCGACACCTCGAAGGCGACCGCGTCGTCCTGCCGGAGAAAGCGAACCACGTCGGATGAGGCCGCAGTCGCACACTCCAGCGCGCCATCACGATATCGAAACCACAGCGAGAGCATCCAGAGGTCACCGCTCGGCCGGTGACAGGAAAGCCGGACCGGGACGGCAGTCGAGTGCAGGAACTCCTCGACGGCCTCGGGCGAGAGCGATCCGCGCACGGAGAATGGTGTATCCGCCACGTGTTCGGTCGAACGGTCGGCGCGGATCGACATATAGGTTGGGTCCGGATCGTCGTCAGGGAACCAACCCTGCTAAGACGTCTGTTCGTACTGCGAACGATTCCCTTTCGGATGCTACGAGAAAGCTTATTGATGATCAATTATAGTTGTCAATTCGTCATGGTACAGCGCCCCCCATCGCCGGACACTCCGGTCGTATCACCGAGTAAACCTGTCAACGCTGGCGACGAGAGTGTCCTCGTTACGACACAACAACTTGTCGATATACTTGAACGATATCTCGGAGACGGACTGGACGAATCGACCCTCGAAACGATCCTTCTGGAACTGGACCGCGGTGGATACGTCGAATGGGTGACGGTCACACAGTCGAACGGCTACATCTGGGATCTCTCGGAGTCGCCCGAGAAGATCGGCGAGGCCATCGCCGACGCAGCCGTTGCCTGTCTCGATGCGTGGCTACAGGATAGCGACAATTGATCGGTCCGAACTACTCCAGAGTTGCTGGGAAACGGGTTCTACGACTTTACTTCGGAATTTGTAGTTTAATACTTCGAAATGCGAAGTGTTGATTTTCGGGTCGACCCGGTTGATGAATTCCGGTCTCAGTGGCTCTGTCAGCTCGACACTCTTCCTACCGAAACAGCCGTTGGTTAAGACTGCGAACTGTTCGGTCAAGAAACTACCAGATGAATATAACATCTGTACTGGTTTGCAAGATAGACAGCGCGTATCGGTTAATCGGAGCCGTCGGCTTCCAGTCGTCGTTTCAACATATACCCTGCTCCCCCCAGAGCTGTAAGGGTGCTACTAATTCCGAATCCTGGTATTTCATCATTTCCGACCTGTTCTTCTTCGTCTTCGTCTTCCTCTTCGTCTTCGTCTTCCTCTTCGTCTTCTTCCCCTTCCTCTTCGTCTTCCTCTTCGTCTTCCTCTTCGTCTTCGTCTTCCTCTTCGTCTTCCTCTTCGTCTTCGTCTTCCTCTTCGTCTTCTTCCCCTTCCTCTTCCTCTTCCTCTTCGTCTTCTTCCCCTTCCCCTTCCTCTTCGTCTTCCTCTTCCTCTTCCAGGTCACCATTGATAATAAATCGATAATCTTGTCCCTCAACGACCTCCTCCTCGGTCCGATCGTCCTCATCAAACGTGTAGATACTGAACTCGAGCGTCCCTGTCTCTTCAATCGT
>NZ_JAKRVY010000008.1:84147-136454 GCF_023638055.1 Natranaeroarchaeum aerophilus
TGCAGGCCACTGATCAAGTCCTTCGTATCGTGTAATCTCAAAACTGTATGGTTGGGGATCATCCACGTCCTCATCAAACGTGTAGATACTGAACTCGAGCGTCCCTGTCTCTTCAATCGTACGCCGAGTCCGGTACGTCTCTTCACCTACTGACCCACCAAAGTTTCCACCGCCCCCGCGTGGAAGTGACATGTTAAAACGAGTGCGATTCCGAGCTTCTTTTTCACTCTCTATCTCAATGACATCGCCCTGACTAACCGACATTTCAAATTCGTCTCTGTCATCCGAACTGTTTATTGTACCAGATATCTCCTCACCAGGGCTGATTGTGGTCTTTTGGGCCTGAACCGCTTGGGGGACTGCTCCAGCTGCAAACAGCGTGCTCCCAGACAGTTTTAGTAGGTCGCGCCGGTTGAACGGCAGTTCATTCATCCAATTACCACCTCTGTTCTCGGGACGCGCATCGTCTCGCACTCGGTATCGACACTTCAGAAGCAATCCACACCCGTTTCATGGCAAAAACATACACCCTTTCCAACTTATTTTTTGGCATAGCTGACATATGTGCACACTTGAGTGAGTGGTCGCAGCACCTGCAAACAACGCAATTCGTCATGCAAGACTCAAGCTCTATGTCTTGCACTGGTCACTTATCGATTGGGGGACAGATCACGATCTCACGTGATAGATCGTTCACCTACTGACCGATGGGTGGCCTCAATCTGGCACCTGCTGAGGAATCCATCAGAGCCCAGTGAACGAATACCGTGGTGGGTGGAAGCGCGAGAGTGAGCGCGCGGGGCACAACACTTTTGCATATCCTGCAATAGTTTGTTTATTATGCAAGAACAGACACGGGTTCTTCTTGATTTCCCCTTCCCGGAAGAACGGGTCTTTCGATACCAGGCGATGCAAGACATCCTCCATCATCTGGTTAACAACCCGTTCGAGGGGTTCACGCAGAAAGAATTAGCGACGATCACTGGCTCCGACGTGTCTTCCGTCTCACGATCTGTGGAACTCCTCGAACGGATGGGTGTCCTCGATATCGCGACCGGGAAACCAGCACAGATTACGATCGACCAAGATCATATCACCGGATCTGACCCGCTGTTCACCATCCCACAGCGAGAGTTTCGAAAGCCGGTACAGGCGTTCCTCAATGAACTCACCACGGACATCGGAACCTCTGATGACGTGGAACAGATTGTCGGCGTCATCCTCTTCGGGAGCGTCGCACGCGGTGGAGCTGATCGAAGTAGCGACATTGATCTCCTCGTCATCGTCGAGGGGAATCTTACGTACGGGCGTCGCCTCGTTTCCCAACTCGCCAGAGATCTGGAGGAACGAACGTTCCAGGGAGAACGCTACCAGTTCGAGGTGCTTGTCGAAAACTCCGAGTCTGCCGCATCTCACGGAGTACCGTTACGGGACATCTTCGATGAGGGAATTGTCCTGGAGCGAACTGACGCTCTGGAGGACGTTCGAGACGCGGTCTATGAAACCGAACGAGGAGGCGAGTAACCGATGCCGATCACGCTTGATGATGTTGAGCCGGAACTCTCGGATGCGGAGACAGCGTTCCGTCACGGCGGTCAAGAATCGGAGGTCGGACTTGAGGTCGCTGACGCGGGACTTGTTCAACTTCGCAAGGCCTGTCGATCGCTATCGGGTGCAGACCAACTACTGACAGATGGCTACTACACGCTGGCGATCGAAGCAGTGTTCACGTCCATCGAGAAGACGTTCATGTTTTGGCTAATCCACGAGGGGCATCAGGATCCGGCGAACCCACCACAGTCACACACAACTGCGATCAATCGAAGCGCAGAAGCTGGATTCATCAGTGAAGAAGTCGCGTCTCGACTCGATGACCTCTGGACCGAAAACCGTGCACAGACGTACTATCAAGACGGGATGCCTACCCAGGAGCGTGCGGAGACCATGTTGACACTGTCTACTCGAATCCATAGGCAAGTAGTCCATCTGGCCAGCCAATCTCACGAGTGTATCTGCGATTGAGTGTTACCTCGCGTACGGTGGCCCGGTGAATCATCTTCTCACGGTGATAGGCTACTTTTTTATTAGAGCACCCTCACTCCCACAGTTCGTACAGCGCCTCGCGTGCCGGTTCGTCGAAGCGCTCCCCATCGAGTACGAGTGCGGGTTCGTCGGCCGCCCGAACCGTCCCGATCTCTGCCGCCTCAATCCCGGCATCGGCGAGCGCGGCCAGCGCGTCCGCGACGTCCTCCTCGGGGACCGTCGCCAGCGCGGCTCCGGAGCCAAAGGAATGCAGTGGGTCGACGTCCATCGCGGCACAGAGCCGGGCCGTCTCCTCGCGGATCGGAATGGTTGCCGAGTCGACAACCAGTTCGACCCCCGACGCCGCAGATAGCTCGATCAGCCCGTCGAAGACGCCGCCCTCGGTCGGGTCGTGCATCGCAGTCGCGTGCTCGCGCAGAACTCGGGCGTCGGGGACCACGCTGAGATCATCGAAAAAGTCCGCCGCCCGGTCGACCGTTTCGGCCGAGACGCCCTCCAGATCCTCGCGGAAGTCGGTCGCCAGAATTGCAGTCGCCTCGATCCCTGCACCCTTCGTCAGGACGATCCGATCGCCCGGTTTCGCGCCGCTCGTCGGGACTTCCCGGTCGGTCCTGCCCATCGCCGTCATCGAGAGCAGCGGCCGGTCGAGCTGGTCGACGTACTCGGTGTGGCCGCCGACGATCGAGACGTCGAGGTCGCTCGCCTCGCGTTCGACGTCCGCCATGATCGTCTCGACGCGGTCGTCGCTTCCCGCGCTGCCCGCCACAGCCTCTCCATCGCCAGCCTCGCTCGGCACCAGGAGGACGGCGGTCAGGAACTCCGGATCCGCGCCGCCGACCGCCACGTCATTACAGGCGACGTGGACGCCGAGCGTGCCGATCCGTTCGGCCGCCAGCGATATCGGATCCGAGGAGACGATCAGCCGGTCGTCGCCGAGGTCGATCGCCGCGGCGTCCTCACCATAGGCCGGCCCGACGAGGACGTCCTCGCCAAGCCCGCCCGTCCGGCCAAGCACCGCCGCCAGCGCCTCGGGATCGAGTTTGCCACCCATCGAGTGAGAGTCGACAGGCCACGCCCTTGGCAGTTCCGGCACGGAGGAATCAGGTCGGCCCGCCGGTGGAGTAGTCGGGCCAGCGCCCCGGCGACGTACCCGGGACAGCCTCGCCATGGCACGTCCGTCCGAACCTGTTTTGACGGTCGGACACTACCATCGCGTATGATCGACCTTGCCGCGCTCGACGTTGCCGACCCCGAGGAAGCAACACGCCAGCGCGACGACCTCGTCGAGCGGATCCGCGATCACGCCGGGACGATTGCCTACCAGCTCGCCAAGTTTCAGGGCGGCGACTACGGCCAGCAGAGCTTCGAGACCGATCGCGGGACGTGGACGGTCAAGTACGAGGCCGGTGACCTGCAGTACCTCCGCTTCGAGGGCGGCCGCGGGCTGGAGGTGTACGTCGTCTCGACGAAGCAGCCGCCAGAGCCGGAGAAACTGGCGACGGCACTCGAAGACTACGAGGCATTCGTCGCGTCGTACAACGAGTACGTCAGGTCGCTCGACGGGCTGCTTGACGACGTAGACCCGGAGTATCCCGAGATCGAGACGACCGAGGGCATCGTCGCCGAGCGGGACCGGCTGTTGAACCGGGTCGAGGAGGCCTGTGACCTGATCGCCGGTGAGCTCCACCGGTACGAGGGCGGCGACTACGGCACCTTCACCACGCGGGTCGACGGGACGCGCTGGGAACTGAAATGGGACACCGACGGCGTCTCCTACCTGCGCGCCGGTGGGTCGGGCGGCGTCTACCTGCTCTCCCAGTACGAACCCCCATCGGCTGCGGACGTCCGAAAGTACGCGCCGATGGTTGCGGGCGTGATCGAGGCGTACAACGAGCACGTCGCCGAGCTCGAATCCGATCTGGCGACCGTCTCGCTGTGAGATGGGGCGAGACGCCGACGGCTCCGAGACGGTCCAGCTCACAGTCCACACCGAGGGCGAGGTCCACGAGTTCGAGGTCAGGCGCGGGCGGAACCTCCGGAACGCACTGCTCGATCGTGGGCACTCGCCGTACACCGACCTGACGAGCAGCCTGAACTGCGGGGGGCGCGGCATCTGCGCAACCTGTGGCGTCCGGATCGCCGACGGTGAGCCATCGCCCGAGCACTGGCACGATCGTGCCGCCGACCGCTTTGGCTATCCCCGGCTCTCCTGCCAGATCACCGTCGAGGAACCGATGACGGTCGCACTGGTCGACGACAAGCGCGTCTGGGGTGGACGGGCGGCCGACGGTGAGTAGCTCCGGCGGAACGCTTTCGGCCGACGAGTCCAACAGATAGCTATGGCAGAGATCGACGCCGGAACGATACTCCCGAGTGACCGGATGCGTCAGCAGGCACTCGCGGGTGAGGTCACACAGATCCACCGCGGGCAGGCCTACGCGGAGGAAGGGGACAGCTTCACGATCGAGGACACGACCTTCGAGATCACAGCAATCGAGGAGCGACGGCTGGGGGACATGACCGACGAGGACGCCCGGGCGGAGGGCGCTGCGGATCTCGACCAGTACAAATCGATCCTCCAGCGAGCCCACGAGAACTTCGAGTGGGACGACGATTCCGAGATCGTGCGCCACGCGTTCGAGCCACGGTAGGGCCAACGACGCGAAAACCGTAAACGGTGTGTATCGACCGCCGAAAGTACAGGTACGATGTACAGCGACATCCTGGTCCCGACCGACGGCGGCGCGTCGGTCGAGACGGTGCTCGAACACACGACCGATATCGCAGACGAAGATTCGACGACCGTCCACGTCCTCTATGTCATCGACGACGGGGCGTTTCTGACGCTGCAAGAGGAGATGAAAGCCGAGGTACTGGAGGACCTCCAGTCGGAGGGTGAACGGGCCCTCTCGGAGGTTGCCGACTCACTCGACGACGCAGGCTACAGGGTCGAGACCGCGATCCGGCGCGGCTCGCCCGCCGAAACGATCGTCTCGTACGTCGACGACGCCGATATCGACCTCGTGACCATGGGTACACAGGCCGACGAGTTCACAGAGAACATGCTCGGAAGCACGTCCCAGAAAGTCGTCACGAAATCGCCTGCGCCGGTGCTGACCGTCAACGTCGCCGAGGAGTAGACTCGTCTTCGCTAGTGAACCGTGACCTCGCCGTCCTCGATACTGATATCGACGAGGCTGGTCACGTCGAACTCGTCGAGGCCGGGCTGGTCGAGCTTTCGGATCACGACACCGATGTCGACGACGTCCGCGCCGAGCTCGTCGAGCGCGGTACAGACCGCGCCGAGCGTCCCGCCGGTCGCAAGCAGGTCGTCGATCACGAGCACGCGGTCGCCCGCCTCGACGTCGTTGATGAACAGTTCGGCCTCGTCGTAGGCGCTCGTCACGTCGAGGGGGACCTCACCGTCGAGTCCGTATTCACGTTTTCGCACCACGACCAGCGGGATGTCCGTCTGCAGTGAGAGGGCGGTCGCGACGTGGATCCCGGTCGCCTCGGGGGCGACGATCTTGTCGACCTCGAGGTTGGTTTCACGCATCAGACCGATGACGGCCTCGCGCAAGAGTCCGGGATCGAGCATCGGGATGCCGTTGCTGATCGGGTGGACCAGATACTCGTAGCCGTCCTGATCGACGATAGGTGCCTCGTGTAGCGACGCTTCGAGCCGTTCCATGGCCGTGAGTACGGCGAACGGGTGCAAAAGCCGTTCGTTCCCTGCCGGTGGACAGAGCCCACTCAGTCGGCCTTCTCGCCGCGGATGTCGTCGAGTGAGACGAACTGTTCGGCCGTCGAGCGACGCCGCGTCGCTCTAACCGGGAGATACCGCCGCAGGTCGACCGACTCGCTCCCGAGGACGGCGAACCCGGCGAAGATCACGAGAAAGCCGACGACCGTCAACGTCGAGATCGTCTCGCCGAGCAGCGCCCAGCCGCCGACCGTCGAGACGGCTGGAACGACGTAGAAGGCGAGGTTCGCGTGGATCGCACCGGCCGAATCGATCAGGCCGAAGTAGGCAACGTAGGCGAGCGCGCCAGCAAAGAGGGCGACGTAAGCAAGCGCCAGTACGGACTCGGGCGTCCAGACGATCTCGGACATCGATTCGCCGCTGGCAACGCTCAGTACGTGCGTGAGCGCGGCAGCGAACGGCAGTCCCCACGCAGTTCTGACCGTACTGGAAAGCGTCCCGCCGGCCCTGCGGATCGACACCGCCCCCAGCGCGCCGCTGACCGCGGCGGCAAAGAGGACCGCCTGACCGAACAGTCCGCCGCCAAGCAGCAGGTCCGGTGAGGGGCCGACCACGAGCACGACGCCGCCGAGACCGAGCAGCAGGCCCGCCGCACCGCGAGCGGAGAGTCGTTCGTCGGAAAGTAACAGTGCGGCAAAGACCGGCGTCAGGATCGGGTTGAGGCTGAACATGATCGCGGCCACGGCGCTGGTGGCGTACTGCTGGCCGACGAAGATCAGGGCGTTCGTCAGGCCGATCGCGAGCACGCCGGTCGCGAGGATCCCCGCGATATCGCCGCGAGTGCGGGGGACGAGCTCGGCGCGCGACCGTGTCAGCAGGACGTACCCGAGCAGGACGATCGCGGCGATGTCGAACCGGAGCGCAACGAACGCAAGCGGGGGGAAATACTCCAGTCCCGCCTTTGCCGCGACGAAGGTTCCGCCAAAGAGGAGACTCGACGCCACGAAGAGGACGGCAGTGCGCCGATCTACCACGGGGGAGTACTCACCCAGTTGCGTGCGCCGCGGAGTGTCGAGACCATCTTGCTCACACGTACGAGCCGGAGGATTATAATGTCATTTAGAAAATATTTCGGGGTGACGAACTCGCGCACGTCTCGGTATCGGTTCGGAGCCTGCAACGGTTTCAGGGGACGAAAACGGTTTATCGCGCCACCGCCGAAAGCGGGTATGGAATCGGCACTCGAGGAGATCGAGTTCCTCGCGCTCTCGGAGAACAGGGTCCGGGTGCTTCAGTGTCTCGCCGAGGAGCGTCGGACCCGGTCGGAGCTGGCCGCCGAAACCGGCGCGTCACAGGCGACGCTGAGCCGCGTTCTTGGTGATTTCGAGGAGCGCTCGTGGATCGTCCGTGACGACGGCGAGTACGTTGCCACCGCGACGGGACGGCTCCTCGCCGATGGCTTTACGGATCTACTGGAGATAGTCGAGACCGAGGGCGAACTGAGAGAGATCGTAGAGTATCTGCCGACACACGCGATGGACTTCGATCTGCAGCGACTGGCCGACGCGCGGATCACGGTCCCCTCCCAGACCCGGCCGAACGCCCCGCTCAGGCGGCTACTCGATCTGCTCCGGGACAGCGAGTCGGTCAGGGCGTTCTCCCACGCGTTCAACGAGGGAAGTCTCCGCGTCGTCGAGGACCGTGTCACTGCGGGAGACCAGCAGTTCCGTGCCGTCCTCTCGCGCAGCGCCGTCGAGGCGGTGGCCGACGACGACGAGCTCCGGGATCGGCTACAGCGTATTTTACGGACCGACGGGGCGTCGATCCGGCTCCGCGAGGAGGGGATCCCGCTGGCCGTGACGATCGCCGACGAGACGGTTCATCTGCTCTTGCGCGACGAGAGCGGTGTCCTGCAGGCCTCGCTCGATACGGACGATCCGCAGGTCCGCTCGTGGGCCGACGACACCTACGATCACTACTGGCGGACGTCCACGCCCCTGGAGCCGGCCGACCTCGACACATGACGGTGCTCGGCATCGACGCCTGTCCGAGCGGGTGGGTCGCGGGAGTCCACGACGGGGCGGGACTCCGCGTGGCCCGGTACGACGACATCGAGGCGCTCTGGGCCGATCACGCGGATGCCGAGCGCCTGCTGATCGACGTCCCGATCGGCCTCCCGGAGTCGGGCCGACGAGCCTGTGACGAGGCGGCACGCGAGCTGCTCGGCGACCGGCGCTCCTGTGTGTTCTACGCCCCTGCTCGCGCAGTCCTTGCGGCGGACAGCTACGAGGAGGCAAACGAGCGTAACCGCGAGCACACCGGACACGGACTCTCGGTGCAGAGCTACAACATTCTCCCGGGTATCAGGGAGGTCGCGCACTTTCTCGACGAACACAGGACACCACGAGAGCGCGTGATCGAGTGTCACCCGGAGCTCTGTTTCGCCGCCTTCGCCGGTGGAACGCCCGTTCCGGACTCGAAACACACCGAGGCGGGCCGGACGAGCCGTCGGGAACTGCTCCGCGCCGAACTTCCGGGAAGCGACGCGGCCTACGAGGGCGCGCTCGGTGCGTACTACCGCAAGGACGTGAGCCGTGACGACGTGCTCGACGCCCTCGCGCTGACTGCCGCCGCACGCGAGGAGACGCTGGAGTCGGTGCCGGATGGGCGGGACCACCGCACCGATCGGCAAACGATCGCGTATCCGGTACCGCGCTGACCGCGAGACGCGACCGCCTGCCTCTTCAGGCGCGACAGTACCGGCTACTCGAGATGGTGGTAATCCAGCTCGTACCCCGCTTCGATCGCCTCCTGGACCTGTTCGCTGGGCTCGGGGACACCGCGGGTCCGTAGTTCGAGCCCCGTATCACCGGCGTCGACGAGGACGTTGCGCCGCCAGCTCGGGTCGACCTCGGGGTAGTCGGTCCGGTAGTGTGCGCCGCGGGACTCCTCGCGCTCCAGCGCGCTCCGGAGGAGGGCCTCCGCGAGCGTGAGGCTAAAGGAGAGGTCGACCGCGAACTCGAAGTCGCGACCGGTCAGGCCGCCCTCCACGCGAAGGTCCTCAGTTCGCTCGCGAATCGACGCGACTGCGTCGAGGCCTTCGCGGAGCATCTCGGCGTCCCGGAGAATCCCGGCGTGCTCCCAGAGCACGTCCCCGAGGTCGTCGAGCAACTCCCGTGGCCGGTCGGTGCCGTCCGCGGCTTCGAGCCCCGCCAGTGACCGGAACTCCCGTTCTGCGAGTGCCCGGGCAGTATCCGGCAGCTCCGTCCCGTCGCCGACTTGCGCGGCAACGTGCTCGCCGACGAGTTTCCCGATCGCGACCGTCTCGGCCAGCGAGTTGCCCCCGAGCCGGTTCGCGCCGTGGACGCCAGCGACCGTCTCGCCGACGGCGTAGAGGCCCTCGACACCTGTCTCACCGGTCTCGAAGTCGATATCGACGCCGCCCATCGAGTAGTGGGCGGTCGGGGCGACCTCCATCGGCTCCTCGGTGATATCGACGCCCAGCTCGGCAAAGCGCTCGTGCATCCGCGGCAGCCGATCTTTGACATACTCGTCCTCCCGGTGAGAGATGTCCAGATAGACGCCGCCGTTCTCGGTCCCACGCCCCTCGCGGACCTCCTGTGCGATCGCCCGGGCGACCACGTCGCGGGCGTCGAGCTCCATCTGGTCGGGCGAGTACCGCTCCATGAACCGCTCGCCGTCCGCGTTGTACAGCCGTCCCCCCTCGCCGCGGACGGCTTCTGTGACGAGGCGACCAGCCCAGTCGTCCCCGTAGCGACCTTCGACCATCCCTGTCGGGTGGAACTGGACGAATTCGACATCCATCAGCGAGGCCCCTGCTTCGAGTGCTAGCACTGCCCCGTCACCGTTGTTCTCGTCGTCCCGCGATGAGTGGCGGTTGTACAGCGCCGAATACCCACCTGCGGCGAGCACGACGTGGTCGGCCTCGAACAGGACGAACTCGCCCGTCTCCATATCGTATCCGGCTGCGCCGTGGACCGCTCCGCCATCCGAGAGCAGACGAGTGACCATCACGTTCTCCCGGTAGGGGATCGACAGCTCCTGGGCCTTCGAGACCAGCGCGTCGAGCATCGCCTCCCCCGTGCGGTCGCCGACGAAACAGGTTCGCCGGAACGACTGTGCGCCGAAATACCGCTGGTTGATCCGCCCGTCCTCGGTTCGGTCCAGCCCCATCCCCCACTCGTCGAGTTCGTGGATCCGATCGGGCATCTCGCGGGTCGTCAACTCGACTGCCGTGGGATCGTTGATGAAGTGGCCCTCGTCGAGCGTATCGGCGGCGTGAATCGTCCAGTCGTCCGCCGGATCGAGCGATCCCAGCGCCGCGTTGATGCCCCCGGCGGCCCACGTCGTGTGCGCGTCGCCGTGATCGCGTTTCCCGATCACTAGCGGCTCGACGCCCGCCTCGGCGAGTTCGATGGCGACGCGAGCGCCGGCCGCCCCCGCACCAACGACGAGTACTGGCGTCCGCACCGTCTCGTACTCGACGGACTGGTCGTCTCCTGACGCTTGCGGTCCGGTCGTCGTTCCGCCCTCCTCGCGCGGTGGTAGCTGTGTCATCGCTATATTTCAGGACCAGAGAAGGATAAGCTTCACGCGCGTGCGCGCGAGACGGGCAGGAGCGGTGTCAGCACAAGCTACAATTCCTCGCCGCCCCGAGCTACCACCGATGCGAACGAGAACTACCCTGCTCCGGATCGGTTCCCTCGGCGCGATGCTGGTCGGCGTCGTCCACCTTCTGGTTCCCGACCGACTGCTGGCGATTGCCGGATGGGGCTACGATCGCCTGCTCGCCGTCGATTTCGATCCCCGCGACGATGCGACGACACGGGTGCGACTCGTCGGCGTCCTGTTCCTGCTCGCTGGGGCAGTTCTCGCTCGTGTTGGCGCGGATACCTGAACCATCAGAACAAAGATGGATCCAACCCACTCACGGATATGGAGCCGTCTCTCGCCACGCTGACAGTACCGTTGCAGTTCGCGTTCGGCGTCCTCGCGGGTCTGCTCGCGACGCTGGCTATGGACCGCGCGATGGGCGCGCTTCCGGAAGGACCAACCCCCCCGTTCGTGGCCGCAGCCGTCCTGACCGAGACGACACCGCGGGCCGCACCGGAACGGCTTGCGTTTGTCATCCACTACCTCGCTGGCGTGTTCACCGGACCGCTGTTCGTCTGGCTCTTGCTCACGAGCGAGGGGCTGTTCGGCAGGGGCGTCACGGCGACGCTCGTCGCTGCCGGAGTCCTCTACGCCCTGATGGTCGGCTTCTTCGTGCTGATCCCGCTGGCTCAGGTCGATCTGCACCCCAATCGTCGATCGACAGTCGGCAGGGACTGGGCACTCTCGGCGGCCGTCTACGTTGCGGTGCTGGTTCCGGTTGTCTCCGTCGTGTTCGTACTGCTCTGATCGGATCTCCAATCATCGTTGATTATACCGCGTGGTATTCGCCAGTGTTATCTCTCGGTGCTACCGAGTGGTGGTATGAACCGACGCACGTATCTGGGGACGGTCGCTGCCGGCGCAGTTGCCGGTGTCGCTGGCTGTCTCGGGACTGGTGAGGAGATCGACGCGGACGAGTACCCCGTTGCTGCCTGGGCGGACGGCGAAATCGAGTTCGGACTGCCGCCGTTTCAGGACGCCGAGGAGCTACAGCGAAACTACGGCGGCACGTTCGAGTGGCTCGAAGAGGGCTTCGACGAGCTAACCGTCGAGGGGACGCCGACGACCGACTACAGCGCGGTCGTCGAGAGCGTCCTCCAGGGCCACACCGAGATCGCGAACCTCTCGCCGATCATCTTCTCGCTGGCGATGGACGACGGCGTCCATCCGCTGGCGATCAACTGGTCTCACGGCTCCGACGCCTACCACACCTACATCGCGACGCGAGCCGAGACGGATATCGAGACGGTCGACGATCTCGAAGGCAAGACCATCGGGATGGTCGATCCGTTCTCGGCCAGCGGCGGAATCTTCCCGCGCTACACGCTCTCGGAGGCCGGTCTCGACGCCGGAACGGTCGAGACGGAGCCGGATGACTTCGACATCGACTGGGCCGGCGGCCACGACTCCGCGCTGCGAGTGCTCGAAGAGGGCCACGTCGACGCCGCAGCCTACGGCGACTTCCAGCACCCCGACGACGACGATATCGTGAAGATCGCCGAGAGCGACCCGATCCCGTTCGACGTCGTCACCGCGACGCCCGACACCCCCGACGATGTCGTCGCGGCACTCCGCGAGCGCATCCAGGCGACCCCCGACGAGTATCTCGAAGAGCACCGCGTCGACCAGTACGGCGAGTACGACGCGAGCCTGTACGAGCAGGTCCGCGAGATCGCCGAGGAGATGGGCGTCGACGTCGACACCCTCGACGAGGCCGAAAGCGACGACTGAGCCTGTGACCCTCTCCGTCCAGCGGCTCACGAAGCGGTACGACGACGACGTCGCCGTCAGTGACGTCTCGATGACGCTCCCGGACGGCGAACTGGCCGTCCTGGTCGGGCGTTCCGGAGCGGGCAAGACGACACTCCTTCGCTGTCTGAACGGATTGGAACAGCCCGATGAGGGGACGGTGTCGCTGGACGGCTCCACGGCCGCAGTGACCGATATCGCGCTCGTCTTTCAGGCGGGCGCGCTGCTCGACTCCAAATCCGCACTGGAGAACGTGCTCGACGGCTCGCTCGGGCGTGAACCGGCCTGGCGGGAACTGGTTGGCTGGCACGCTCCGGCGACAAAACGCGCGGCGATCGAACGGCTGCACGCAGTCGGCCTCGACGGCTACGCCGACCGGCCAGTGCGGACGCTCTCGGGCGGCCAGCGCCAGCGCGTGGGGATCGCCCGCGCACTCCAGCAAGAGCCCGCGGTCTTGCTTGCGGACGAACCGGTGGCCAGTCTCGACCCGGCGACGGCCGAATCCGTCCTCGAACGGCTCGGAGCGGTAGTTCGTGACCACGATCTGGCCGGACTCGTCAGCCTGCACCAGCCCGACCTGGCCCGGGGGATCGCGGACCGGTATCTGGGCCTTGCCGACGGCGAACTCGTCCTCGACGCCCCCGCCGAGGACGTCGACGCCGACCGGATCGCGGAGGTGTACGACCGTGGCATCCGATGAGCTCGCCGTCGAGGACGAGTTCGAGCGGATCCAGCAACAGTGGCGACGCCGGAGTGCACTGCGGCTCCTCGCTTTCCTTGCACTACTCGCTGGCTTCTACGCGACGACACGCTGGCTCGGCTTCGATCTCGCCTATCTGTGGGCCCATCGGGAGAACCTCCGGTCGGTGCTGATAGAGGAGATGCTGTTGCCCGGCCCGCTCTGGGAGCAACTGGTCGCGGACGCGCCACAACTCCTGCCTGCGGCCGCCGAGACGCTCGGTATCGCTGCGGCGGGGACGGCGATCGGGCTTCCGCTCGCGTTTGTTCTGGGCGTGCTGGCCGCGAGCAACGTCACGCCGCGATACGTCCACGCGAGCGTCCGGCTCTTCCTCGGCGGCGCGCGCGCCATCCCGAGCATGGTGTATGCCCTGCTGTTCGTCGTGCTGGCCGGTCTGGGGCCGGTCGCCGGGACGCTCGCGATTGCTGCGGGGACCATCGGCGATCTCGGCCGACTGTTCGCCGACGAGATGGAAGAGATCGACCGCGGGCCCGTCGAGGCCGTGCGTTCGACCGGCGCGAGCTTGCTGGCGACGACCTCGGCCGCACGGCTCCCACAGGTGTCGACCGCGTATCTCGCGTGGACGCTGTTCTATCTGGAAATCAACGCACGCAAAAGCACCGTCCTCGGGATCGTCGGCGCTGGCGGGATCGGCTATCCGCTCATCATGGCCTTCCGGGCGCGCAACTACACCCGCGTGATGGCCGCGATTATCGTGATCCTCGTGCTCGTCGTGGGCGTGGAACTCGTCGCCAACCGGTTGCGGGATCGGTTTGGCCTCGACCGCGAGCGGGCGAGCTAGCCCGATGCCAGCACAAAACGATCTGTCTCAGTCGTCGGTCGCTGCGGCGTCACCGGCGGCCTCGGCATCGCTCGTTTCGGACGCACTGGGGCCATCAACCGCGCTCGCGTCGTCGACACGTGGGAAGTTGCCGATGGTCTCCGCACGGAACGCTTCCTCGTCGAACTCGTACTCGCCGTCGAGGAACTCCAGAACGGTATGGGTGTCCCGCATGGCGTTTTTCAGGCAGGTCGAGGCACCCGGCGAGGGCGTGATGTTGAAGATGACGTCGTCGCCGACGATCTTTGCCTCACCCATATCGAGGGACTTCTCGCTGGTATCGACGATCTGCGGTCGGACCCCACCGTAGCCCTCGGCGCGCTCGATGTCGTCGAGTTCGACGCTCGGGACGACCTTCTGGACGTCCGGCAGGAACTGGCGCGGGCCGACTTCGGGGAGATCGTACAGGAGATTTTCGAGGACGTACGGCAGGAGGATGCGATCGGAAAGAATGTTTGCGTAGCTGAGGAACGACGCGGCGTTGAGACCGAAGACGTCGAGGAAGTCCCCGACCGTCGAGATCCGCCCGCGTTCGAGCGTCGGGACCATCTTCGCCGTCGGACCAAACCGCGTGACGCTCGAATCGTGGACGTCGGCGTCACCGTGGACCGCGGCGAAGGGGAGCTTCTTCATCTGGAGGGTGTAGACCTTGCCGTTGAGCAGGTCGTCCGCGAGGAAGAAACTACCTGCGACAGGGAGCAACGCTTTATCCTCGCCGTAGCCAAGCTCCTGGGCGATCTGGAGGCTGTGCGAACCGGCGGCGACCACCGTAGCGTCACAGTCGAAGCGGCCACCGTCGGTCTCGATCGTGTAGCCGTCCAGCGTCGGCGTGATATCCGTGACTTCGGTGCCGGTATAGACGTCGACAGTAGCTTCTTCTTTTGCCTCCTCGACGAACGATTTTGTCGTCTCGCCGTAGTCGACGACGTAGCCGTCGGGCGTCTGGAGGGCCAGCATCTCCACGTCCTCGTCGCGGCCCTCGACGACTTTCGGCTCGATCTCGGCAATCTTCTCGCGACCGATCGGGCGCAGTTTCGGGAAGAGGTCGCCAAAGCCCTCGTCGTGGTATCGTTCCTCTAGCTCTGCGACTTCTTCCTCACCGACAGCGAGCACCATCTTGCTGCGCCTGGCGTGCATCTCGCTGTCGTCATCGTAGTTTTCGAGATATCCCGCGAGCAGCTCCGCGCCCTCCTTGACTTCTTCGGCCTTTTCGAGAGTGTAGTTCGTCTCGATATCTCCGAAATGGAGCGTCTGGGAGTTGTTGGTGTGATGGGAGTTGATCGCCGCCAGCTCGGATTCTTTCTCGATCAGCGCGATCGAGTCGATATCAGTAAACTTTGCTGTTGTATACAGGAGCGACGCACCACTGATACCGCCGCCGACGATAACGAGGTCGTACTTACCGGTCATATATAGGGTCGTTATTCCCACGACAGCACTCATAGCATATAACTAATGTTCTTTCCGCCGAAGATTCGTTGATTGTCGAACCACACATCGACACGGTACAGGGTATCTTACACGGATTTTCATTGTATTTCATCCCTATGGCCCGTAATGGGAAACCGC
This sequence comes from Natranaeroarchaeum aerophilus, assembly GCF_023638055.1. Lineage (NCBI taxonomy): Archaea > Methanobacteriati > Methanobacteriota > Halobacteria > Halobacteriales > Natronoarchaeaceae > Natranaeroarchaeum > Natranaeroarchaeum aerophilus. The sequence goes on from NZ_JAKRVY010000008.1 coordinate 99,466, forward strand.
GTTCGAGGCCATATTCGTCGATTGTCGGTTTACCCGTCGTAGCCGGTCAGCAGGCACAATATTATGAGAGGCGTCTACAAACAACAGGCGTATGTCGGATACGGATCAGGACGAGTTACTACACGAATCGAGTGCGACACGAAGTCGAAACGGCCTCGCCGCCTTCTTCCATCGGCTCTCGCGTCGACTCGCCCGCGGCGAGCCGGTCCCGGTCGACGAGGAACAGACAGTCACGGTAGCCCCGCCCGAGGAGTCCGATCTGGCCGTCGAGATCGGACGCGATGGCGACCGGCTCAGCCTCGATATCGCGGTCGAGTGGGAGGAAGGCGAGGGGGACGTCGAAACCGATGTACTCGCGAGCAAGGCGACCTTCGAGGTCTACCAGGACAACGCCGAGCAATGGCGCTGGCGACTCGTCCACCGCAACGGCAACATCATCGCCGACGGGAGCGAGGGATACGCGTCGAAACAGAAAGCAACGCAAGGGCTCGAAAGCGTCAAGCGCAACGTCGCCGGCGCGAACGTCGTCGATCAGTCGAAGGACGAACCTGTCGAGACTGATCCAGCAGGCAGTAACGCGACGGCAGAGCTATTCGCCGACAAAGCGGCCAAGTGGCGCTGGCGACTCGTCCACGACAACGGGAACATCATCGCCGACAGCGGTCAGGGATACTCCTCCAAACAGAAGGCAAAGCAGGGGTTACAGAGCGTGAAGACGAACGCGCCGGGCGCACCGGTCGAAACGTCTGACTGAGCACCCCTTTTTACCTCGCCACTCCGGACTACAGTTCGAACTCGGTCTGGGACTGATACTTGCGTTCTGCGGTCTCCTGTGCAACCGCCAGCACTTCCTCGAAGGCGGTATCATACTCCGCCTCACCGTAGGACTGCGAGTACTCGACCGACCAGCCGTCCTCGGGAACCCGTGAGAGATAGCGGATCCGGCCATCTGTCGCGAGCAGAACGTCGTCAGTGTGGTCCTCGTCTGGTCCCGCACGGCCACCCCCGCCACGAACCATGACCACGGTGGCCTCGCGCACGCTATCGCTCGTGTCGAGGGCATCGACGGCATCTGTCGTCAACGGGGCGTCCGGTAGTGATGAGAGGATTCCGTCGTCTTCGTCCATATCAGCATGGTCGACACCAAGCGCCAAGAGGGTACTGGCTCAGTCGAGCCGGTAGCTGTCGACGCGTCGCACCGCAACGACGTACGCGACAGGGACGAGGGCAACCAGCCCCGGCAGCAATACCTGCCCAAGTGTTTCGAGATCGCCCGGTGTGATGTCGAACGGTGCCCAGTCCGTGATGAGGCTGCTCAACAGGAGTCGCATGATCTCGTCGGTAACGCTTGCCGTGGCAAGTACCGAGAGGAACACGAGCAACGTAAAGAGGCTGAACGCGGCCTTGCTCGGAACCGACGCCGACCGGTCGGCCGTGACATCGATCGACGAAAAGCGAGGGAACAGCGCGCCGAGGCCACTCGCGACGATCCCGCCAGCGACGACAGTGGCAACTGCAACCGCACCGATGGATAGCAGTTCGGGTGCCGACCGGTTGCCGATCAGCCCGACGCCGACCGCGCCGAGCAGCGTCACCGGGGCGAGCAGTAACGTCGCGGCGAGGACATGGCCACGGACGACCTCATGTCCGCGAGCGCGGGAGAGCAACAGTGTGGGGAGGGTCGCGCTCTGGTTGCCGAGCACGTTCAGCGGGAACGACGCGCCCGCCGCCCACGCCCCGTAGAGGACGACCAACCAGATGGTGTAGTCGGGGACGGTCCCGGTCGTTACTGCTGACTCAACGATCGGCAGGGTGAGCAGGAGTGGCAGGGCAACGAAGACCAACTGAAGCGGGGCGCGATAGGCCCGCACCAGTAGCATCACGGCGACACCACGCGTGCTGTCACGACGCGTAAGACTCCCAACCAGGGTGTCCAGCCGTTCGACAGCCGTAGTACCGTCGGCTGGCTCGGATTCCTCGGCCGAGCGAGCGTCGTCGGTATACCAGGTGAACGCCCCGGCACGGGCAGTCGCGAGGGCGCTAGCCGGGATGATTACCGCTGCGATCGCCAGGACAGCGAGTGCCCGAACTATCGACGCCTCGGCTCCGGGCGTCGTGACCAGTGCGAGGTCGGCCAGCCAGCCGACCGGGGTCGCCTCGATCGCCTCGCCAGCAGTATCGAGGAGCCGGTTGAGTTCGCCCGAGAACACGAGCCAGGCGTAGCCGACGACGACGACAGCGCCGAGGACCGGTTTCAGGTCGGAAAGGCGTTTGGAGCGTCGTATTGCACCCTTGGCCGCGAGACCGATCGGATAGCCGACGAGCGCGGCCGTGACCAGCAGCGTCACGCCAGCGACGACCGCACCGATTACGGGGAACGGGGAACCGACTCCTGCGGACAGGCCCACCCCGCCGACGACAAAGGCCGGGAGCACGAACGGCGCGAACCAGACTGCAGCGTTCACGAGCAGTCCCCCAGCGACATCCTTGGGTGGGCGGACCGTCAGTACGCCCGCGGCGTTGTCAATCTCGCCGTCCGAGCCGATTCCGGTCACAACGGCGATCACGACAGTGAATAGCCAGAACCCGGCAACGACAGTTGCTGCGGGGGCGACAGCGTCGGCCTCGCCCGCCGCAAGTGCCGAGCCGACGTCTCGCGTAATGTCGTACACAAGGGGTAATACGAGCAGGATTCCGAGCAGTCCGAGTCCAACCAGCGCCAGCCAGACGTCCTGCTGGCGGAGCTTTCGCCATCCGCGGCGAAGCTCCGTGATGCCGATCAGCAGGCTGATCCGTGGCGTGGGAAACCGACTGTACCGACTCCCCTCGCGTGGGCGCTCACTCCCCATTGCCCATCCCTGCCGGTTCGGCAGCCCCCGCTTCGTCCTTCCGGGTGACCTCCAGAAACGCGGTTTCGAGATCGGCGCTCTCGGCGGACTCAGCACGTCGTTTCAGCTCCGCGGGCGTCCCCTCCGCGACCAGCCGCCCGTCGTCAATGACACCCACGGTGTCAGCGAGCTCGTCGACAACCGGAAGGATATGTGTCGAGAGAAACACGGTCATATCCCGTTCTGCGAGGTCAGCCAACGTATCGCGCATCGTCCGCGCGGCGCGCGGATCCAGACCGCTGGTCGGCTCATCCATCAGCACAACCTCGGGCTCGTGTAGGATCGCACCGATCACGCCGACTTTTTTGCACATCCCGGTCGAGTAGCCGGCAATCCGACGGTCGGCGGCGTCGGCGAGGTCGAATCGCGCCAGCAGTTCCTCGATCCGTGCATCGACGTTGCCCAGTTCGTGCAGCCGGGCTACGTACTGGAGCTGTTCTCGCCCGGTCAACTCGTCAAAAACGGGGGGATCTGCTGGTAGATACCCGATCCGTTCGGTGATTGCGGGTCGGTCCGTGATGTCGACTCCGGCGACGGTTGCGGATCCGCTGGTCGGCATCGTCAGCGTCGTCAGCATTCGCATTGTCGTGGTCTTCCCCGCACCGTTCGGCCCGAGAAACCCGTACACCGATCCCGTCGAGATCGACAACGAGAGATCATCGACCGCGAGCTCTTCGGCATACCGCTTAGTGAGCCCGTCGGCAACGATGGCGTGCTCGGTCATCGTGTGACGCTACTCTTGGGAGGTACTTTTCTACACTCCGAGGGGGTACTGGAGAGCTGTGCACTAGGTGACACTAAACTGAACATATTCACTCGAAACCGACACAATATTAAATAATTTCCGAACGGGAATAGCTCTGGAGCATCCGTCAGTTGTGACAAAACTGAACATACATGATCCGTTTCGAGGAATGTGCTCACGTACAAAAAGTAAATGATCGTTCGGACGCTGAGGCGTAATCATTGCGTTTTTTGATGGGTCCGGCGTAGGTGGGGGTATGAGAAACGCAAAGATTGTCTGTACCATCGGACCAGCCTCGGACTCTCGCAGCATGTTGCGGAACCTCGCGGATGCGGGAATGTCGGTTGCACGTATCAACGCGAGCCACGGGAACCGGGAGGACCGAGCCGATCTGATCGATCGGATTCAGGCCGTCAGTCAGGCGTCGGAAGAGCCGCTCGCGGCGATGTTCGATACCCAGGGCCCGGAGATCCGAACTGCCGATATCGACGGGGCGATCGAACTCGAAACCGGCTCCGAGATCCGCCTGTACGAGGGTGACGATGCGACGCCCGAAGCCGTCGGACTCTCGATCCCGATCACGGGTGTCGACGCCGGGGACACCGTGCTGTTCGACGACGGCCGAATCGAACTCACGGTCACCGAGGTCGATGGCGACGACATCTATGCCGAGGTCATCAGCGGCGGCGAGCTCACGGCTCGCAAAGGTGTCAACGTTCCCGGCGTGGATCTCGAACTGGACGTCGTAACCGAAAAAGATCGCCGCGATCTTGCGCTCGCGGCCGAAAAGGAGGTCGACCTGGTTGCAGCAAGTTTCGTCCGCGACGCCGACGATGTCTACGCTGTCAACGAGGTCCTCGAAGAGCACGGCGCGGATATCCCGATCATCTCGAAAATCGAGCGGGCCGGTGCGGTCGAGAACCTCGACGAAATCATCGAGGCGTCATACGGGATCATGGTGGCCCGCGGTGATCTCGGCGTCGAATGTCCGATGGAGCAGGTGCCAGTCGTCCAGAAACGGATTATTCGGAAATGCCGTGAGGCCGGTGTTCCGGTTATCACCGCGACGGAGATGCTCGATTCGATGGTGCATGCCCGACGCCCCACCCGCGCGGAGTCATCCGACGTTGCCAACGCCGTCCTCGACGGTACTGATGCGGTGATGCTCTCCGGTGAAACGGCGATCGGTGACCATCCCGTTCGTGTGGTCGAAGCGATGGATCGGATCGTCCGGGAGATCGAACGGAGCACCGAGTATCGCGAACTCCGCGAACAGCGCGTCCCCACCGCCGACGATACCCGGACCGACGCGCTCGCCCGTTCCGCGCGCTATCTCGCCCGCGACATCGGCGCAAGCGCCATCGTCGCCGCAAGCGAGTCCGGCTACACCGCGCTGAAGACAGCAAAGTTCCGGCCCGGTGTCCCGGTCGTCGCCGCGACGCCAAACGAGGGAGTCCGTCGCAAACTCGCGCTCTCCGGTGGCGTCCAACCTGCTAGCACGACGTTCGTCGAGGAAGGCTCGGATCGACTCATCGAGAACGCCGTACAGTCCGCGATCGATGCCGGTGTGGCGGAGAGCGGTGACACTGTCGTCGTTCTGTCCGGCATGATGACCGAGTTCGACGATGTCCACTCGACGAACCTGCTCAAGGTCCACGTCGCCGCCGAGACGGTTGCATCAGGCCGAGTTGTCGTTGATGGTCGCGTCTCCGGACCAGTCGTTCGAACTGATGACGGTGATCTGTCCGCGGCGCCCGAGGGAGCGATCCTTTCACTCGGCCCCGACTTCGACGGCGAGTTCTCCGGCGACACGGAGAAGCTGGCCGGTATTGTCGATGCTCGACCCGGGCTCACGGGCTATCCGGCCATGATCGCACGCGAACTCGATATTCCGATGATCAGTGGCGCTCCGCTGGGTAATGCAGTCGACGAGCTCGATCGTGTCACGGTCGACGCCGAACGTGGCGTCGTCTACGGCGGGGATATCCTCGAAGCGCGTCGGTCCGTCGTCGATCAGTAGCGATCCGAGAGCCGCGGTCTTTTGTCACTGGAGCGCAAACGACCGGTATGACTGACGGGAGCGGCGAACCGGAGCGTCGGGGCGAGTCCGAGCAGACCCCGGTTGGACCACCGGACGGGCGTGACGACCCATCAGCCGAGTCTCCGGACAGTATCGAAGTCGACGCCGACGAGGAGTGGCGCTTCGGCGTCGACGATGTCGACGAAAACGGTATCGTCAACGAAGGCGGCCGCATCGACACATCGATCGAGCCGGAAACGATCGCCGCCGAAAACGCCGTGTTCGTCGTGCTGGGCGTCGTCATTGCGGTACTGATTCTCGCCAGAACCGTGACCGTGTTCGCGTGAGGGCGGGCCCTGCACAAGTGTTAATCCACCGCAACCCCAATGACGAGTATGGTCTTGCAGGCTATCGATGCGCCGACGCTACTCGTGATCGCAGGGATCATCCTGCTCGTAATGGAAGCGATGGCTCCCGGCGCAAACTTCATCGTCCTCGGCGTCGCCCTGCTGGTGGCGGGATTGCTGGGACTTGCTATCGGCGGCGTGCTCGGCGGGCCCGTCTCGACGCTCGCGCTCGCCGGGATGGTACTCGTGACCGGCGCTATTGCCCTGTTTATCTATCGCGAGTTCGACCTCTACGGCGGTACGGAGGCGGGGCAGACGAGCAACTCGGATTCGCTTACCGGCCAGACCGGCTACGTCACCGAGCGAGTCACGAAACAGAGCGGACAGATCAAACTCGAAGAGGGGGGGTTCAACCCCTTCTATCAGGCCCGCAGTATGGATCAGGAGATCGAAGAGGGGACGGAAGTGATCGTCGTGGATCCCGGCGGGGGCAACGTGCTCACTGTCGACTCGTTTGAGCATCTCGACGAGGACGAGATCGACCGAGCGCTCGCCCGCGACCGCGATCTCGACGAGGAGGGAGGAAAAGCAGGTAATCAGGGCGGCGAACACGAGGATACCGACTCCGCTCCAGTAACCGAGGCGTCCGAGAGCGCCGAGACGGAGCAGGCGACGGAGTGAGGCGCTGTCATTCGTGACTGGTTCGTGACACAAAACGAGAAGTATTTTTACGTCCGGATCCGGTATTATTTATATGGCAGCTACAATTGCCCTGATCGGAATCGGTCCAACGATACTGGTCGGACTCGTCCTGTTGCTTGCGATCGTAACGGTCGCCAGCATGGTCGAGATCGTTGATGCGTACGAAAAACGTGCACTGACGGTCTTTGGCGAGTACCGAAAGCTCCTCCAGCCCGGTATCAACTTCGTACCGCCGTTCGTCTCACGGACGTACGCCTTCGATATGCGTACACAGACGCTTGATGTCCCACGACAGGAGGCGATCACCCGTGACAACTCGCCGGTGACCGCCGACGCCGTCGTCTACATCAAGGTGATGGACGCAAAGAAGGCGTTCCTCGAAGTGGACAACTACAAGAAGGCTGTCTCGAATCTCGCCCAGACCACCCTCCGTGCCGTGCTGGGTGACATGGAACTCGACGACACGCTGAACAAACGCCAGGAGATCAACGCAAAGATCCGCAAAGAACTCGACGAACCCACCGACGAGTGGGGGATCCGCGTCGAGTCAGTCGAGGTCCGCGAGGTCAACCCCTCCAAGGACGTCCAGCAGGCAATGGAGAAACAGACCTCCGCGGAGCGCCGTCGCCGTGCAATGATCCTCGAAGCGCAGGGTGAACGCCGGAGCGCCGTCGAGAAGGCAGAAGGTGACAAGCAGTCCAACATCATCCGCGCGCAGGGTGAGAAACAGAGCCAGATCCTCGAAGCGCAGGGTGACTCGATTTCGACCGTGCTTCGCGCGAAATCCGCCGAATCGATGGGCGAGCGCGCGATCATCGATCAGGGAATGGAGACGTTAGAAGAGATCGGCAAGGGCGAATCGACGACCTTCGTCATGCCCCAGGAGCTCACCTCCATGATCGGTCGTTACGGCAAACACCTTTCGGGCAGCGATGTCCAGCAACAGACCAGCGCGCTGGACAGTCTGGACTTCGACGACGACACCGCCGAACTGCTCGGCCTGAACGACATCGAGGAGATCCTCGGTGAGATCGACGAGGAAGCCGAGATGGATATCGAGGCGATGGAAGAAGAGGCCCAGAAGATCAAGGAAGGCAAGGCCGGTACCGGTATCAAAAGCGCCGACGAAGTGATCGACGAGATGGACGAGGAGATCGAGGAAGGTAACGTCGAACTCGAAGACGAAGCACGGTAACCCACCCGAAGCGGTTTTATTATACAGTCCTCTATACCGCAGTAGATGCCAGAGCGTCCGGTCGACGAGGGTAAGCGCGCAACGTTGCGCCGATTCGCCGCACTCGGAGCCGCCAGCCCGCTCGCCGGGATGGCTGCTGGCTCCGAAGAAGAACGGGAGGGCCGGAGCGAACGCCGATCCGCGATCGAGGGGTACCTTTCAACGACACCGGGCGCTCACTTCTCGAAAATTCGTGACGACCTTCAACTGGGTACCGGCGAGGCCCAGCATCATCTCCGCGAACTCGTCGATTCCGAACGGGTCGAGACCCGCCGGGACGGCGACTACAGGCGGTATTTTCCCGCCGATCGATTTTCCACGTTCGAGCAGGTTGCACTCGGCTATCTCCGACGAGAGACGCCGCGGGGGATGATTATTGAACTACTCCGCGATCCCGATGCGACAGGCAGCACGCTCGCCACGGCGCTCGATGTCTCACAGCCGACGGTGAGCAAGTATGCCAAAAAACTGGAAGAAGCCGGACTGCTCGCACGCGAAGACGGCTACGGAGTCGTCGAACCCGAGACCGTACTGACGCTTGTCGTTCGGTACGCCGACTCGTTCGGGCCGGATGCCCAGACGCTGGCTGCCGACGCGGACGGGCTGATTCGGTTCGACCCCTAGACCGTTACTTTCCAGGTCGTACTCGACGAGTAGCCCCACTTCTCGACGTCGATTCCCACCGAACCCTTCTGGATCGCGGTCATGTTCGCACCGACCTCCTTTGCAGTCATATCCAGGGCCTTGCCGATGTTCCGTGACTTGAAGTAGGTTTTTGTGGCTCCTTTCTCGCGGAGATGTCCCAGAATACGGCGCTGTTTCTCGTTCAGGTCGAGGTCCAGTCCGTCGGCGGCAGTCGTCGCGGCGGTCGTGCTCATATTACAGTACAGAAGAAGCACTGACTTAGCGGGTTTGGTACGGTCAGTTAATCCGCTGCAGTCTGGTGGTTTTCGTGCATCGAATACCGCGAACTGACGCTTCGGAACCCCCCGTTGGTACGGCTGGCTAACGCTCGTACTCGTCGGTGACGAACGGACCGATCGCGCCCGCGACTGCGTGGACCAGCGCGGACTCCCGCGAGATAGTGTCTCCGGTCAGGACGCCCGCCGCGCCTTCCTGTCGGGCGACGTTCTCTCGGTCGAGTTCGTCGTCGAGGATCGGACCGAGTTCCTCGCCCGCCTGGAGTCGCTCGCCGACACGTCCCGGGAGCGGGAGCGTCGGCCCGCCCCCACGAACCAGCCGATCGCCGTCGGTCACGGCGGCCCACATGATCAGCGAGAGCCCCGGAATCTCGTCGACCACTTCGACGCCACCTTCGATACCGACCCCGAGATCGTAGCTCCCGGCATCGAGTGCGCATCGTGCACGGTTCTCCGCTCCCTCGATCGTCTCCGCACGACCCCAGGGCTGTTCGGGGACGCGCGAGTCGACAGCAATCCCCTCGACCTGGACGCCCGGAAGCTCCGAGAACGCTGCTTCGACCGCGCCGATCTTGACCGGATTCGTACTGCCGACGCCGACGTTCATCACTCGTTACGCGGATTTGACGGGTGATAATCGGTATCGTACTCGCCCGGCTGATCGTCGACGCGGTCGGGGTTGATCCGGCCGGAGAGCAGCATGAAGTCAACTAGGGTGAGTGCCAGCATCGCCTCAACCACTGGGACGCCCCGTGGCGGCAGGACGGGATCGTGACGGCCGATCACCTTCTCCTCTTTGAGTTCGCCGGTTTCCCAGTCGGCAGTCTGCTGAGTCTTCGGGATCGACGTCGGAGCGTGAAGCGTCACCTCGCCGTAGATCGGCTCGCCGCTGGAGATACCGCCCTGAATCCCTCCGTGGTCATTTTCTACCGGTGTCGGGTTTCCATCATCGTCGAACTCCCAGTCGTCGTTTCGCTCCTTGCCGGTCCACTCGGCGGCCTCGGTACCCAGCCCGAACTCGAAGGCCGTCGTCGCAGGCACCGACATCATGGCCTCACCGAGACGCGCAGAGAGGGAATCGAAACGTGGCGCGCCGAGCCCGGCCGGAACGCCGCGGGCCTCGAAGTAGATCGAGCCGCCGATCGAGTCGCCCTCCTCCTGATAGCTCTCGATCAGTTCCTGCATCTCTGCTGCGGCATCGGGGTCTGCACACCGAACGTCGTTTTCCTCGCTGTGTTCGAGCAGTTGCTCGAAGCTCACGTCGGGCGCTTCGACATCGCCGATCTGGTTGACGTGTGCCTTGAGCTCGATCCCCTCCTGTGCAAGTAGTTTCTTCGCGATGGCTCCGGCGGCGACCCAGTTTACCGTTTCGCGCGCCGAGGAGCGCCCGCCGCCACCCCAGTTGCGCGTGCCGAACTTCGCGGAGTAGGTGAAGTCGCCGTGGGACGGACGGGGTGCGGTGATAAAGGGCTCGTACTTGCCCGACCGGGCGTCCTTGTTCTGGATGATCATGCCGATCGGCGTGCCCGTCGTATAGCCGTCCTGAATCCCGCTTTTGATCGAGACGGCGTCGGGTTCACCCCGGGACGTCGAGATCATCGACTGGCCGGGTTTGCGCCGGTCGAGATCGCCCTGGATATCCTCCTCTGAGAGTTCCAGTCCCGCCGGACAGCCCGAGACCGTGACGCCCATCGCCTCGCCGTGACTTTCGCCGAACGTGGTCACCTGGAAGAGGCGACCGAACCGATTCCCGTTCATTACCTCTCCCTGAGGGGGGCAGGCATTTAGATGTTGCAATCGATGCGCGCCGTCGCTACTCGTGGATATTGTCCGAGCAGAGGACGTTCCGCGGGTTCTTGATCTCGCCGGCCGGAGAGCGTACCGGTCACCGGTACGTTCCCGGTCGGCGTCAGTACTCCCCGAGTCGTGCCTGCCCACCCGAGCCACCGCTCCCACCGAGATCCGCTGCGGTAGCGATGGTTTCGTCGAAGGTGTCGCGCTGGCTCCGATCGTACAGTGTGGCTGCGGGATGTACCGACAGCAGGACGCGGCGTGAACTCCCGCCGATCCGGACGTCCTCGACGCGTCCGGCTTCCGAGGTGATTCCCACGGATCTCCCCAGAACGTGCTCGCTGGGGACTTTCCCGAGCGTGACGACGATCTCTGGGTCGATGAGTTCGAGTTCCCGCTCCAGATACGGCTTGCAGTTGTCAAGTTCCTCGTTGGTCGGATCGCGGTTCTCGGGCGGGCGACAGCGGACGCAGTTGGTGATCCGGACGTCCGCGCGTGCAAGTCCGACGTCTCGCAGCGCGTCGTCGAGGACATCGCCGCTCCGGCCGACGAACGGTTCACCGCGTTCGTCCTCGGTTGCACCGGGTGCTTCCCCGACGAAGACGATGTCGGTATCCTCGGGGCCGACGCCGTTGACAATCCGACTACGGGAGTCACACAGTTCGGGACAGCGTTCGCAGGCGGTCACCGTGGTGCCGTCCATCTGCTCCATACTCGCAGACAGGGCCGCGTTCACTAATGGGTACGGATCGGCATCGAAAATAGCGGTCGCTACGCCGGATTGCGGTCGCACTATGGGTCGAGAGAACTACTCCTGATGATCCACGTCGACGCTTTCCCGTAGCTCGTCGAGCGCGTCGGATTCGGCCAGCTCTTCGAGCCGCTCCTGGAAGTGATCCTCGCAGAGGCCGACTTTGATACCGTCGGACTCGGCGGCGACGGAAGCGGTCTCGTCACAGTAGTGGCACTGCATATTCGAATGTAGGAGCCGACACCGTTTGAAGCCTGCGTTATCGGACACCGCGCCGATCCGCCGTCAGTCCCCGAGTACCGCGGCGATCGATCGGTATTCTGTCTCGTCGAGTCCGGCCCGCCCGAGTTCGGTTTCATGTGCGTCCGTCCCCCCGGTCGGGACCAGATCGTGTTCGCGGATCACCCGGTCAACGGGTGTCGTATCCACTGCCCGTCCGTACGGGTAGAACCGCTCAACAGCGTCGAGGTGCTCGGACAGTGCCAGCGCTGCGTCGGGGTCGTCGTAGCGTAGGGGGTGCGCCAGACCAACCAACCCACAGGCGTCGTCCAGAAGCCGCCGCCCCGTCTCGAACGTCGTCACGTCGCGCGCGACGAAACACGGCCCGTCGTTGCCGATCAACTCGTCGAACGCGTCCGTGTAGGACAGCCCCGTTTCCGGGTGTGCATCGATCGCCCGCGCGAGGTGTGGGCGACCAAAGCCCTCCTCGACGGTAAGACCGAGATCCACGCCGAGTCGGTCTTCACAGCGCTCGACCATCGCCCGTCCGCGCCCGATCCGGTCGCGCTGGATCCGATCGAGTTCCGTAGTTAGCTCGGCGGTCCTCTCTGCACCGTAGCCCAGCAGGTCGACGCGCTGGCCGCTTGCCGTCTCGACGCGAAGCTCGATCCCGCTCACGACGGTGAGATCGTCGATGACGTCGACCGGTGTCTCGATATCGGGGTGGAGCCGGTCGTGATCGGTGATCGCGACGACAGAGACGCCTGCTTCGCGTGCGGCGGCAGGGAGAGTTTCGAGCGTTAGCGAGCCGTCCGAGCGCGTCGTGTGGACGTGGAGATCCGCATAGACCATATCTCCGCTTTCGACCCCGGGCCGATGACCGTTCCGGTCCACAGCGCTTGTTACCCCTCGGCACGCACTCGCCTGTATGGCCGACGCCGACGCGACCGTCCGCGCGTTCTACGCCGCCCTCGACGAGCACCGCTACGACGATCTCACCGACCTGCTCGTCCCCGGATTCACTCACTATCGACCGGATCGGACCTTTGAGGGTCGGGACGCATTCGTCTCGTTCATGCGCGAAGACCGACCGATGACCGACACGACCCACGAAATAGAAGGGGTGTTTACGAACGGGAGCGGAGCCGCCGTACAGGGACGACTGCTGGACTCGCAGGGAGAATCGCTCTTCCGGTTCGCGGATATCCACACAGTCACAGACGGGCGGATCGAGAGCGTCCGGACGTACACGCAGGGGCATCCGAAACGGGTCGAATCCTGAGAACTGTCGGAGAGTAACTACTCGCGCTCGCCCGCGCCAAGCGCCGACTCGCCGACCGGGTCATGTCCCTCGATCCGTTCTTTGCCGCCCATGTAGGGGCGCAGCGGCTCGGGGACAGTGACGGTGCCGTCCTCGTTCTGGTAGTACTCCAGCAGGGCGACCATCACGCGTCCCACGGCCGTCCCCGACGCGTTGAGCGTGTGGAGATACTCCGCCGACTCGTGGCGTTCGGGGCGGTACCGCAGTCCGGCACGCCGCGCCTGGAACTCCTCGAAGTTCGACGCCGACGAGACCTCCAGCCACCGACCACCGCGGTCCGGGCCATCCTCCATGTCGTCGCCAGGTGCCCACACCTCGATGTCGTAGGTCTTCGCCGACGCGAAGGTCAGATCGCCGGTACAGAGTTCGAGGATTCGATAGGGGAGCCCCAGACGTCGAAGGACCTCCTCTGCCTCGTCGAGCAGCGTTTCGAGACGCTCGTAGCTCTCCTCGGGTTCGACAAAGTTGACTAGCTCGACCTTGTTGAACTGGTGGACCCGAACGATCCCGCGCGTCGCGACGCCGTGTTCGCCCGCTTCTCGTCGGAAGTTCGGCGTGTACGCCTGATGTTTCAGCGGCAGATCGTCAGCCAACAGTATTTCGTCGGCGTACATGTTGGTGACCGGAACCTCCGCAGTCGGGCAGAGCCAGAGGTCGTCGTCCCCGTACGCTTCCTCGTTGCTCCCGCCCAGACGGTAGGCGTCGTCGGCGAACTTCGGGAGCTGGCCAGTCCCCTGCATCGACTCGCTTTTCACCGGGACCGGTGGGAAGACGTCGTGGTACTCCTGTTCGCGATGGAGGTCGAGCATGAACTGGATCAGCGCGTGTTCGAGCTGTGCACCCTCGCCTTTGAGGAAATAGAAGCCGCTCCCGGTCGTCTTCGCGCCGCGAGCCTCGTCGATGATCTCCAGGTCCTCCCCGAGGTCGTAGTGGGGCGTGACCTCGTTCGGAAGCTCACGAGAGTCCTCGAACCCCTCGCGTCGAAGTTCGACGTTGTCCGACTCGTCCTCACCGACCGGGACGCTCTCGTGGGGTACCTGTGGCAGTTCGAGCATCGCGTCCTCAAGCTGGGCGGCCAGCTCGTCGGCTTCGGTCTCGACCTCCTCGAGTTCGCTCTTGAGCGACTGGGAGCGTTCGATCGCTTCCTCGGCCTCCTCGTGTTTTCCCTCCTGTTTGAGTTCGCCGATCGTGCTACTGACCTGATTGCGCTCGTGGCGCAGTTCGTCGCCACGCGCCTTCAGCTCGCGCCACTCCTCGTCGAGTTCGAGCACGGCGTCGACATCCGCATCGGCACCACGTGCTGCCATCGCCTCCCGGACCTCGTCGGCCCGCTCGCGAAGGGTCGTCCTGTCGAGCATTCTTGGGAAGTGATTCAGGTGCGCGCGGCAAAACCGTGTCGGTGCAGTCCACCGAACTGTGTCGTCGGTCAGGACTTTACGGCGATGTCGTTGATACCGGACTGGACAAAGTACCAGAACGCGGGTGGAACGAACACCGCGCAGACAAAGAGTACGATGTTGGACTGGTCAGCGATCCCCTGTAGATCGTCACTCATGAACCAGAAGACGGCGAACGTGATCGGTGGGGCGAACAATCCGAGGGTACGCGCCAGCGGCCGAAGCTCCTTGTCAGTCCCGCGATCCAGCTGATCGTTCGTCACGTAACACCAGTAGGTCGTGTAGAAGCCAAGCGAGAGAACAGTAAACAGGACCTGTTTTCCGAGCGATCGGTGCTGGAACGCAGCGGGATCGGTTAATGTCGTGCCATCGGTCAACGTCGTCGTGCTGGCGGAAGCTGTCGTATCAGCAGCCGTGGCAGTCGAAGCGCGTGTTGTCTCCTCAGTTGACGCCTGTTTGTCGTCGTCGCCACCAAACAGATTTCGAAGCGAGTCGAGGATCCCACCACCATCACTCGGGGCCGGACCCTGCGAGTTCGCCGTCGACCCAATCAGGTTTGCCGCACACTCCCCACACTCGGTCGCCTTCGGGCCGACTTCCGCCTCGCACTCGTGACAATATCGCATTGGGTCGAGTATGTTCCCCCAATTCCCATAAGCGTTTCTCACGCAAGAAACTCGACGGGTCGAAGTAACCTCTTTTAGGTTGCCACACGGTTTTCCACTATGGCAGCAGGCGATGTCACGGAAGTGACGATGGGTTCGTGTACTGACCTCTACTATGTCGATACCGGAATGTACGACTCGCCGGGCTACGGCGCGGTGTACGTTCTCGACGCCGAGCGTCCCGCAGTCGTCGATACCGGGATCGGCACGAACTACGAGTACGTGAAGGATGCCATCGACACAGTCGGACTCACGACCGAGGAGATCGAGGTCATCGCGCCGACACACGTCCACCTCGACCACGCCGGTGGGGCGGGTTTTCTTGCCGCGGACTGTCCGAATGCGGACGTCTACACACACGAGATCGGCGTCCCGCATCTCGCCGACCCATCACGACTCGTGGAGGGAACCAGGGCCGCTGTCGGCGATCAGTGGCAGTATTACACCGATCCGAAGCCGGTTCCCGAAGACCGTCTCCGGGCGCTCACTGATGGCGACGTCATCGATCTGGGCGATCACGAACTCCGTGTCCACCACGCGCCGGGCCACGCCCCCCACCAGGTCGTCTTCGAGGATCCGGCGAACGACGCGGTCTTTACCGCCGACGCCGCCGGGATCTACGTGCCAGAACTGGACCGGATCGAACCCACCTCGCCGCCGTCGAACTTCGACCTCGAAGGGGCGCTCGACGACGTCGAAACGCTCCGGGAGATCGATCCGGAGACGCTGCTGTTTGCCCACTTCGGCCCAGCCCCGACGGCGGGCCTCCTCGACGAGTACGAGACGGTACTCTCCGAGTGGGTCGAAAGCGTCGAGGAAAAGCGTGCAGTGCTCGGTAACGACGAGGCCGTCGTGGACCACTTCGTCGATGGCGTCGACGAGGACCTGATCGAGGTCTGGGGCGAACACAAGGCACGCGCGGAGACGGCGATGAACGTCCGCGGCGTCCTCGGCTATCTCGACCATCGGTAAAACAACTCTAAACCGCCGCTATGTTCATACCGTTTTATTATGATGGTGGACAGTCACTCCCATATGAACTGGAGGGACGCCGAGGCGGAGTTCGACGATCACGTAACCGAGATGAGCACGTTGCCGCGGCTGTTCGAGGTGGCGGCCGAGCGCCACGCGGATCGACCCGCCCAGCAGTACAAGGGTGGGGTCTACGATCGCTCACTGACCGAGTCCGTGCTTCCCGAAGCGCCCGACGACGAGTTCCGCGCCATCCCATACGCCGAGATGCGCGATATCGTGCACCATCTAGCGGCGGGATTCCGCGATCTCGGCGTCGCGGATGGCACCCGTGTTGGACTCTTTGCCGACACCCGCATGGAGTGGGCACAGACCGACTTCAGCCTCCTCGCGGCGGGCGGCGTCGTCACCACAGTCTACACCGGTTCCTCACCGCACCAGGCCCAGTACCTGCTGGACGATCCGGGTGCAGAGGGCGTCGTCGTCGAAAACGCGGAGCTGCTTGACCGGATCCTCTCCGTCGAGGACGAGCTCGATCTGGAGTTCATCGTCGTGATGGACAGCTACGACGAGAGCGACGACGCCTACGACCGCGAGGACATCTATACGCTCGCCGACGTCCACGATCGCGGCGCGGACAGGTACGACCCGGACGAATACGAAGGATGGCTCGACGAGCGTGATGTGGAGGATCTCGCCAGCCTGATATACACGTCCGGAACCACTGGCCAGCCCAAGGGCGTCCAGTTGACCCACGCCAACTTCCGCTCGAACGTCAATCAGGTGTACAGACGGTACGGCCCGCGCCCCGACAAGGGCGACACGCCGGTTATCGACGAACACACCCGGACTGTCTCCTTCCTGCCCCTCGCACACGTCTTCGAGCGGATGGCCGGACACTTCCTCATGTTCGGCGTCGGGGCCTGCGTCGCCTACGCCGAGAGCTCCGACACCATTCAGGCGGACTTCGAGCAGGTCGGGCCGACGACCGCGACCAGCGTCCCGCGGGTGTACGAGAAGATGTACGACGCGATCCGCGAGCAGGCCCAGGAATCGGACATCAAAGCCCGGATCTTCGCCTGGGCGACCGACGTCGGACAGACGTACCACGAGACCGACGACCCCGGCTTCGTCCTCGAAACGAAGCGAACTGTCGCCGACAAACTCGTTTTCAGCACGGTCAAGGAGGCGCTGGGCGGAAATATCGAGTTTTTCATCAGCGGAGGCGGCAGCCTCTCGTCAGAGCTCTGTGCGCTATATCATGGGATGGGCCTGCCGATTATGGAGGGGTACGGCCTGACCGAGACCTCACCCGTCGTCGCAGTCAACCCGCCCGAGGAGCCGAAGGTCGGAACGATCGGTCCCCCAGTGGTCGACGTCGACGTCCGGATCGACGAGAGCCTCGCGGGCGACGAGTTCGCGGATCTGCCCGGCGAGGTCGGCGAGTTGCTCGTTCGAGGCCCGAACGTCACTGAAGGGTACTGGGAGAAGCCAGACGCCACTGCGGGCGCGTTCACCGAGCTAGAGAGTGAAGCGGCGTCCGCAGATGGCGGCGAGGGGGAGACAGACCGCTGGTTCCGGACTGGCGACATCGTTCACCAGCGTCCTGACGACTACATCGAGTTCAAAGAGCGAGCAAAACAGATCATGGTGCTCTCGACGGGCAAAAACGTCGCTCCGGCCCCCATCGAGGACGCCTTCGCTTCCAGCGAGGTTGTCGAACAGTGCATGGTCGTCGGCGACAGCCGGAAGTTCGTCGGCGCGCTGATCGCACCCAACGTGGAGGGGATCCGCTCGTGGGCCGAGGAGGACGGAATTGACCTGCCAGCCAGTCACAGTGCGCTTATCGAGGACGACCGCGTCCGTGAGCGGATCCATCAGGAAGTCGACGCCGTAAACGAGAACTTCGAGTCCTACGAGACGATCAAGAAGTTCCGGCTCGTCTCCGAGGAGTTCACCGAGGATAACGATCTGATGACGCCGACGATGAAGAAGAAACGCCGGAACATCATCGACCGGTTCGATGATCAGATCGAGGATATGTACGAGGATTGAGCTAGTTAGAAACTGTAGTATTACCCTTTGCCAGTGCTTTTGGAGCTGATATCCATCCAGATAACCCGCCCAATTTATTATTATCGAATGAGATTGTCAGGTAGAGCATGAGCTGGCGAGAAGCAGAACGGGAGTACACGGACGATGTAACGGGCATGACAACGATACCCCGGCTGTTCGCCGAGACGGTCGAGCGAAACCCCGACCAGCCAGCACAGCGGTACAAGGGCGGTATCTACGATCGGTCGCTGGCTGGGTCGGTACTCGAGGCGGCATCGGACGGCGAGTTCGCAGAAATCACGTACGACGAGATGGCGGAGGTCGTTCGACGACTCGCCGCGGGGTTCCACGAACTGGGCGTCGAGAGCGGCGAGCGCGTCGCCATCTTCGGCGACACGCGCATGGAGTGGGCCCAGAGCGACTTCGCACTCCTCTCGGCAGGAGCAGTCGTAACGACGATCTATGAGAGCTCTTCGGAGGCACAGGTCGAGTACCTGCTCGACGATCCCGACGCAACTGGTGTCGTCGTCGAAAATCAAAAACACCTCGAACGGGTTCTCTCGGTCGCCGACGGGCTCGATCTGGAGTTCATCGTGTCGATGGACGAACTCGGTCCGGAGTATCAGGACCGCGAAGACGAAGGGATCTACACGCTCGACGAGGTGTACGCGCTCGGCGAGGAGACCTTCGATCCCGACGCCTTCGAGGGCTGGATCGACGAGCAGTCTGTTGGCGACCTCGCGACCCTGATCTACACCTCCGGAACCACGGGCCAGCCCAAAGGCGTCAAACTCACTCACCGGAACCTCCGGGCCAACGTCAACCAGACGTACAGACGGTACGCTCCCCGGTCAGACAAGACCGCAGACCTGCCAACGCTCGATACCGATACCGACACAGTCTCGTTCCTGCCGCTTGCACACGTCTACGAGCGTACCGTCGGCCACTTCCTGATGTTCGCGGTCGGCGCGACGGTCGCCTATGCCGAGAGCACCGACACGCTCAAAGACGACTTTCAGGCGATCCGCCCGACTGCGTCGACGAGCGTTCCCCGCGTCTACGAGAAGATGTACGACGCGATCCGCGAGCAGGCCCAGGAGTCCGACGTCAAAGCGCGGATCTTCGAGTGGGCCACCGAGGTAAGCAAGTCCTACCAGCAGGCTCAGTCGCCGGGGATCGGACTCAAAACGAAGATGAAGATCGCCGACACGCTCGTGTTCTCCGATGTGCGGGACGCACTGGGTGGCAACATCGAGATCATGAACTCCGGCGGCGGGACGCTTTCTCCCGATCTCTGTCGGCTCTATCACGGGATGGGTCTACCGATCTACGAGGGCTACGGGCTGACCGAGACCTCCCCGGTCGTTTCGACGAACCCTGCGGAAGACACCAAGATCGGCACGATCGGCCTCCCGCTGCCCGGCGTCGAGGTCAAGGTCGACACCTCGGTGGTCCCACGCCAGCAGTTCGACGACGCGATGGGCGAGATCGGCGAGTTGCTCGTGCAGGGACCGAACGTCGCCGAGGGGTACTGGGAAAAGCCCGAGGCCACAGAGGAGGCGTTCGTCGAGGACGAGGACGGTCGCTGGTTCCGGACCGGCGACATCGTCCAGCAACGCCCCGACGACTATCTGGTCTTCCGCGAGCGCGCAAAGCAACTGCTCGTGCTGTCGACAGGGAAAAACGTCGCCCCGGCACCGATCGAGGACGCCTTCGCGTCGAACCAGCTCGTCGAGCAGTGTTTCGTGGTCGGCGACGGCCGGAAGTTCGTCGGCGCGCTCCTGGTGCCGAACGTCGAGCGGATTCGCACGTGGGCAGAGAACGAGGGAATCGATCTGCCGGACTCGGCCGAGGAGCTCTGCTCCGACGAGCGCGTTATCGAGCGAATCCAGCAAGAAGTCGACGCGGTCAACGACGACTTCGAGCACCACGAGCAGATCAAACAGTTCCGACTCGTGCCGATCGAGTTCACCGAGGACAACGACCTGCTGACGCCGACGATGAAGAAGAAACGCCGGAATATCTTCGACATGTACGCCGACGAGATCGAATCGATCTATGCGGATCCCGACCCGGACGCCAGCGGCGGCGCGGCGACCCCGGCCGAGTCGGAGTAGTGGGGAACCGTTAGGCTGCTCGGGCCCAATGAGCGGCTATGACCATTTTCGATCTCTCCCAGCCCCTCGACGAGGACGTTCCCGTGTACCCTGGCGATCCAACTGTCTCACTCAACCCGCACGCAAGCCACGATGCCGACGGCTACCGTGTCACCGCACTCTCACTCGGAAGCCATAGCGGCACACACATCGACGCGCCCGCCCACACCGAACCGAACGGGGTGACGCTGGATTCGTTCCCCGTCGAGACGTTCTCGATGGACGCAGTGAAACTGGACTGCACCGGGTATAGAGCCGGTGACCCGATCCCACCCACCGTCCTGCCGACCGATCCGGACGCCGACACCCTCGTCTTTCATACCGGCTGGGACGCCCACTGGCCCGAGGAGCGCTATCTCGTCCATCCCTACCTCGCGCCCGAGACCGCCAGCCGTGTCGCCGAACTGGACTGTCACGTCGGTATCGACGCGCTGAATGTTGATCCGACGGGCAGTGATGGAGAGAATGCAGGTGACTCAGCAGGTGTCCCCGCCCATCACGCGATACTGGGCGCTGGAAACCTGATCGTCGAGAATCTGACGAACCTCGGGGCGGTCCCACAGTCGTTCCGGCTCGACGTCGCGCCGCTTCCAGTGACCGAGGCGGATGCCGCCCCAGTGCGCGCGATCGGTCGAACCGAGTAACGACGGCCAGCCCGCACTACTGGTATCGACCGCGCCCTTCGATCTCGCGTAACTGGTCGAGAACTCGCTGCTCGCCTGCGGCCGCGTAGCCGTCCTCGAACGCAGCGCGCATCGCGGGCGGATCCGCCGCAGTACCGTCAAGACTCTGCTCGAAGACATGCAGATCCATCGCGTAGTCCTCGACGTGATCGGAGTAGTAGCCCAGACCAAAGTCGATCAGAGAGACGCGCTCGTCGTCGATCCGGACGTTTCGAGTCGTCGGGTCACCGTGGACGATCCCGGCGGCGTGCAGGGCCGCGAGGTGTTTGCCCACCGTCCTGACGCGCTCTTCGGTCAGGTCGGCCTGCAGGTCCGACTGGCCGATACGCTCGAACGTAATCCGGGCGTCCCGGCGGTCGATATCCAGCACGAGTGGGGTCGGGACGCCGTTGCGCCGCGCCTCGCTGGTGAGGCGCGCTTCGAGCGTCGTCCGCTCGCGGCGCAGTCGGTCGTCGAGTTCTGGGTGGCGGTACGTCTTGGGAACCCGTTCTTTGTACACTCGACCGTCCTCGATCCGAACCGTCGCTTCCGCGCCCTGCTGGCGATCCGATTCGACCGCACCGCGCGCGACGCTTTCCTCATCACGCCACGTCACCGGCACTTGATCGGGGCGGAAATCCGAGTCGATCCTCGACTCGTCGATCCCGATCGTATCACCGGCTTCATACATCGTCGCGCCGAGGACGGCGATCATCCCGGCGTTGTCCCGCAGGAAGCGCGGCTCCGGGGCGTAAAACTCCGCATCCCGCTGGTCACACATTGCGGCGAGCATCTCCCGCAGTCGCTCGTTCTGTCCGACGCCGCCGCCGAGAACGAGTTCGTTGCTCCCCGTCAGCGAGAGCGCCCGCTCGGCCACCTCTGTGAGCATCGCGAAGATCGTCTCCTGCAGGCCGACACAGACGTCCTCGACCGGCGTTCCCGCATCGTACTCTTGCTTTGCGGCACTCATAATCCCGGAAAACGAGAAGTCCATCCCCTTCACGACGTAGGGGAGTTCTATGTATTCACCCTCCCGCGCTGCCTCCTCGACTTTTGGCCCGCCAGGGTGCGACCAGCCGACGTGGCGAGTGAACTTGTCGATGGCGTTGCCAGCTCCGGTATCCATCGTCTCGCCGAGCACCTGATACCGGCCGTTGTGAAAGCCAAGCACGTGGGCGTTCGCGCCGCTGGCGTTCAGACAGACCGGGGAGTCAAAGCCCGACCGATGGCGGCCGATCTCCAGATGGGCAACCATGTGGTTGACACCGATCAGGGGAACGTCGAGCGACTGGGCAAGCGCACGCGCGGCGGTTCCGACGATCCGGAGACACGGTCCGAGACCGGGTCCCCGTGAAAAGGCGACCGCGTCGATCGGCGGGTCGCCGTCGCTCAGGCCCGCAGCGTAATCGAGCGCTGTCCCAACGACCTCCGGGATCGCGTTGTGCATGTGCTCGGCGGCCTCGCTCGGATCGATGCCGCCGCTCTCGGGCTGGTAGGCGTCGGTCTCGATGTAAACGCCGTCCTCGGGATCATAGACGGCTGCGCTGGCCGCCCAGGCCGTCCCTTCGATCCCGAGAACGCGCGGTCGGTCACTCACAATGTACAACAGTTCGCGACTGTTGGCCGCTCACGACTATTGGTCTTCTTCGCTCGACACATCGTCCGTGTCCCACTCGGTGTAGCCACAGGCACCGCAGTGCTGGCGGTCACCGTGGTCGGCGAGGAACGCGTTACCACAGCTCGGACACTTCTCGTTATCCGTCGTTCCGTCGTCGTTGTAGAGCTCGTGTCGGGGCATTCAGGCCTCCTCCGCTTCTTCGGCTTCGCCCTCACCGAGTTCGATCTTGTTGCGTTCGAGCATGTGGTCCTGCTCGACGTCCTGTGCGTGGTCGGCGCTCTCGTAGACTTTCGCCTTGCCGATCGTTTTTCGCATCCCGAACTTGGTATCGAGTTTGCGGACGACGACCTCGCTGGCGTCCTTGTTGAGCTTCGCCGCGAGGCTGTCGCGGACGGAGAGGCGCTCGGGGGTTGCTTCTTCGTGAACGATCTGGAAGGTCACGTCGGTACGGTGCAACATCGGATTCTCGTCTTCGTCTAGGATTTCGACGTCCATGTGTACTCAGTTGCATATTACTCCCGCTGAAACGGGTAAAAGGATTTCGAACGCGTCGCCGTAGCACTACGAATACCGGGAGGCGGCTGTAAGGCCCCCAGGCGAGGCCTATCGGAACCTGAAGCGCGCGTTCGCCCAGTTCAGCCTGATACCCGCCGGAACCAGCCCGATCCGGTTAAAAACGTTGGGTCATCAACCCTGTAGTCTAAGATGGGCGTCAGTGTTATCCGAAACGAATGTCGGATGATGACTCTTCAGGTGGTCAACACGATTCCATCGGTACTGCGGAGACATCCAGTTCAATCGATGAGACGATCGACCGCCACGGGCTCACGCCGTTTCTTGACGCACCCGCGGAGCTCCACGACGTTCTCAGCTCACCGACCCGAAAGTACGCTCTTCTCGAACTCGCCAGGTCGGACGGATCACTGTCGACTTCCGAACTCGCCGGACGTCTCGCCCAACGTGAAACGGTTGATCTCTCGAATCGATCGGACGCGCTCCTCCAACTACGCCACGTTCACCTCCCGAAACTGGAGTCGGAAGGACTCGTTGACATATATGATGGATCTAGTGGAACAACTATTAAGCTCGACCTCTACCCTGATTAAGCCATGTAATAGTATTTAAACCAAAATGCTAATATATTCTCAGAGACTAGTTCTATCACTGCTATGGCCGTTCTTGCAGACGTCTCAGTAGCCCCGTCGGCGTTCCCGCTCGGCGAGTTGCTCACGTCGGAACCTGTTGCTCGGATCGAGTTCGAGCGGGCGGTACAGTTCGGTTCGTGCCCTACTCAGTTCTGCTGGGTCACCGCTGATACACCCCATGAGGTCCGCTCGCAGATTCAGTCGCTGGACTCGATAGCCGACGCGCAGGTGTACGGCTCCGTCGAACACTCGTTGCTCGTTTGTGTTGAGTGGGCACCGGACTTTCGCACCGAGTTCGTTCGTATGCTCTCCGAACGTGGGATTGCGGTCCTCGAAGCCGTCGGTGCTGACAGAATGTGGTCACTACGCCTTCGGGCACCGGACGACGCCGCACTCGGGCAACTCTACGACGATTGCACAGCGTCGAGTATTCAGTTCGAGATCGAACAGCTCTACGCCCGGTCAGGATCGGGACGTTGCTCGCCGATGACCGACAAGCAATCCGAAGCGGTCACCGCTGCCTTCGAGAACGGGTTCTTCGACGTTCCGCGACGCACGACTCTGGGCGAGCTATCTGAACAGTTTGATGTTTCCGAGCAAGCGCTCTCGAAGCTGATTCGTCGCGGCGTCCACGCGGTCCTCTCGGAGCACTTCTCGTGAAGTATCCTGGGCGTGGTAGGTAGAGGTGGTTCACCTCAAATTCGAATTTCGTGCCCACGAATCGTGGATTTCCAGCCACGAATCGCCGGTTAGCGGATGTCAAATTCGCTACTGATTTAATACTACCCTGGCTCGAAGGTCCGGGTGGCTATGAACCGCCGAACCTACATGGTCGCTGCTGGCAGCATAGCATCAGCCCTCTTCGCAGGTTGTATCGACGAACTCGACAACGGAGGCGACACCGACACAAGCAACACTGACAACGGAGACGACACTGGCGACGGAAACGGTACGAATGACACCGCTGACAACGACACTCGGGATTCGGATCCCATTGACGCGGTCGAGGCGTACGTACGGGCAGGAGAGAACGCCGACATCGATGCGACGATCGAGGCTGTGCACGAAGAGAGCCCCCTGCTTCCGTTCCTGGAAGAAGGTGAAACTGACTTCGACGAGATCGACGACGTCGAAATCGTCGACCACGAAACGATCAAAAAGGACGTGACCGCCGCAGATGTCCTCGATCTGCAATATGCCGAAACCCTGTTTCAGGACGAAGACGAACTTGCGAACGCGCTCGACGGTGAGGCTGCGGTCTTGCTCGATGTCACGTTCGACCCCGAGGACTCGTTCCGCGAGGACACGTGGGTAGTGGTCACGGAAGGAGAAGAGTGGAAGATGTTCTGGGCGACGGCAGAACCACCCGAAACGCCTGCCGAACAGCTCGATCCAGAAATCATCGACGAGGACGATGCCGTGGTCGCCGATATCGACTGGGACCCCGACATCGACAACCCCGGTGAGTGGGCACGAGTCACGCTTGTAGATGAGCCAGGTATCGAGGCCGACGCAGTCAGGATCGAATCAACGATCGCCGACTCGGAGTTCGAGTTCTCGGGTGAGTCCCAGACTGCCTGGTCCGGCTCCTGGGCGAACGTAAACCTCAACGAGGAGGGCGATCAGATCGTCGTTACCGCAATCACCGACAACGAGGAAACCGTCGTTCACCGGGTCCACTACGAACCTTGATCGACAGGTTGAGGAAGAATCACGCAGTTTCACACGCAGAAACTGTGCAGCCTGAACTAATATACAACACCCAATAGGTGATGATACCGTGTCCGATCTGCCCGACTGGATCGACGACCGCGTCGATCACGACCTCAACAACAAGTTGACGCAACGTCACGTCGTCGAGACGATGGTCGATTCGGAGCGACCGTTCTTCTCGGCGCGTCAGCTACAAGCTCGGGTGAAACCGGATGTCGGGAAAGCGACGGTACGCAACAGACTGAACGAGCTACAGGAGCTCGATGTCGTCGCGACCGAAGTCTATCCCGAGTCGATTACGCTGTACTACATTGACCACGAGGTCACTGATTGGCCGCTCTCACCCGAAGGGGAACGCGCGCTGCTGTCCGAGTCCCCGCTCGACCGGCTCTCCACGCGCGGATTCCTCACGCTGCAGGACACGGCCGGAATCCGGACGCTCGTGCTGGCTGGGTTCCAGTTGACGCTCGTGTTGCTCGCGCTCGGTGCGGTCCTGACGGTCCTTGGCGTCGATACCGTCACGGAAAGTGACATGGCGCTCTGGGATTCGGCCTTCGACCTGCTGGGCCTTTGCCTGCTGTTACTCGTTCTCGAGCGTGTTGCCCGATCGCTGCGGTCCCGCTTCGGCTCGTTGAACATCTTGCCAAGATAACAACATATGACAGCAAACTCCACCACTCACGGTCCGAAACTGCTCGAAGAGCGCTCGATCACCGGTATCGCCGTCCATCCGATCGCACTGTTGACCGGGATCTTCGGTGCCGGTCTCATCTACCTGGTATCACGGAACGACTTTACACGAGCGAATGCCCGTAACGCGCTCAACTGGCATCTTGGCCTTACCACCCTGATACTCGTCGCTGTTCCGACGTTCTTCCTCGGGGCAAACGATGGACTCGTCCCGGAACCGCTGGGAACGACTCTTGGGCTTGTCGGTGCAGTCCTGATCGTCATACTCATGATCGCGATGGCTGTTACGTTCGTAGCCAGTCTGCTCGCGACTGTGAAGGCGATCTTCGGCTCGGCCTGGGAGTATCCCGTTGTCCCCGACATCGTTGACTACCTGGGCTAGTCCAGGAGTGCCCACAACCGCTCGTGATTGCCGTCCATCCGCTCCAGCAGATCCCGAAACTCCTGTTTGCGCTCCTCGGTGACGTGTACCTCGACCATTCCTTCATCCGGCTGGCCGTAGACGACCGATGCCCCAACCGGGGCGGCGAGCACCGCCGGTACCGCCGCAAGGTCTTCCTCACCATCGACGACGATCGTCGTCGGCTCCGCACGGTCGAGGGCGTTCACGAGGGCGTCGAGCAGCTCCGCGCTGAGTGTTCCGGCCGGGTTCGCCGCCTCGATCCGATTCGGCAACGCATCGACCGTCTCTCTGACCTCGTCGCCGACTTCACGGCGTTTTGTCCGACCGTCGACGAGCACGAGGTCGGGCTGGACACCGACTCGCTCGAAGTGATAGGTGACGATGTCCCCGACGGCGATCAGCGGCGAGCCAGCGTCTTCGAGAAGAATTTGCGGATCAGTGTACACTGGCCCCAGTGGCTCTTTGAACGCCGACCGAAGCTCCTCGGGCAGCGTGACGACGACATCAACATCGTCGCAATCATCCTCCGGAGACACGTTACCGGACTTTCAGCGCGTACGCGCCCGCTTCGGTCACTTCCATCTCCGTTGCGATCTGGCTCTCCTCGGGATGGGCGATAAACACGTATCCCGCCCAGTCCTCGGTGAGACTGCTGGAGCCGCAGGCGACACAGTTCTGCTCGTCCGGATCGTTAACGCGATGGCATTCACGACAGACGAGGCGATCCTCGGCCATCAGCTCTCACCGGCTTGCGCCTGTCGCTTGCTCCGCTCGTCTTCGAGCCAGCCGTGCTTGCCCAGTCCCGGCTGTTTGGCGGTGAGGCCGATCTTCGAGTCCCGTGGGTTGCGCTCGTCGATACTCTTGGTGACGATCCGTGCCCGGACGGCGTCGTCGACGGCGAGCGCCTGGTCGGACTCGTTCGAGGCGAGTCGCTGGTTCTCGCCATCATAGGCGAGATACTCGTCGGAGATCTGGGAGACGTGGAGCAGCCCGTCGACCGGCCCGATGCCGACGAACGCGCCGAACTCGACGACCTCGACGACGGTCCCGTCGACGACCTCCTGCATCTGCGGATCGAAGGTGACGGCGTCGAACTCGGCCTCGTAGTAGACGCCCGGCCGGTTCGGAAGCACCGCGCCGTCGCCGATATCGTGCACGTCGACGACGCTGACGACGGAGCCGACCTCCTCGTCCATCCGACCTTCGAGTTTGTCCTGCAGCAGTTTCTTCACGAGATTCGGCGTGACGTTCGCCAGCTCCCGCGGCGGTACTTCGACTGTATCCTTTAGTCTGACCCGTTTGTACATGGCTATGGTTGAGTGATTGCGAGTTTGTTCTTGCCCCTTAAACCAATTACTGCAACGGACGCGTCGAGCGCGCGCTGCTGAAGGGGCTGGTCGTTCGTGACGACGTAGTCGGCCGTGCCCTCACGGGCCAGTTCGACGACTGCGTCGTCCGCGTACGTTGCGTCCGTATCGAGGATGAGACACCGTTCTGTCGCCAGGTCGTGACCGACGCTCGCCGCGATGCCTTCGTTGCCGCCCTTCCCGGAAAGCTTTCGCAGCTCTTCGACGACTGCCTGTGGGGTGACCGGTTCGTACCCATCGAGCAGTCGATTGAGCTCGTCGAACAGCCGAACATCGAGTTCAACTGGCATCATGAAGGCGTTCGTGTCGACAGCGACTGTCGGTGCCATCGCCGATTATCCTGTGAGCGTTCCAACGCCGATCAGCCGCCAGCGCGCACCGACGCGACGGTTGATCGCGATCTTGTCTCCTTCAGCCGCGCAGACGGGGCGTTTGAGTTTGAGTTCACACTCGTCGCCGCGCGCGCTGGTAACCGATCCGACTGTCGTCGCCGTTCCCACGGTCAGCATCAGCGGTTCGCCGGTGCTGATCTCGTCGACGCTCCCGCTTTCCTGACCGACAATCCGATCAAGCAAGTCGACCTCCATCTCGAAGCTCTCCCACGTCGGGGGGAGCGTTCCGGAGGGACCAGCGACCTGCCCGGCGAGTGCGTCGCCTTTCGTCAGGCTGGGGTCGAGGCCGGTTCCGACGCCGAGCAGTCCACCCGGCGAGACACGGTCGACCGTCTCGCCGCCCGCCTGCAGCGATCGGATCTCCGTCTCGATGGGCTGGTACTCGGACTGGCCGCCCTCTTCGACTTCGCGGCCGGGACGGATCTCGATCTCTGCGCCGTTTTCCAGTTCGCCTTTCGAGAGGCTGCCACCGATGACGCCACCGGTCAGGTCCTCCCAGGTGGTTCCCGGCCGGTTGATATCGAAACTCCGGGCGACGTGCATCGTCGCGTCGGCATCGGGATCGCGCTCGGGCGTCGGGATCTCTTCCTCGATCGCTCCGATCAGGACGTCCATGTTGACGTTCTGCCCGGCACTGACAGGGACCACGGGTGCATCCTCGGCGACCGTTCCCTCGACGAACTCCTGGATCTCCTCGTAGTTCTCGCGGGCGCGGTCGGCGTCGACCAGATCGATCTTGTTCTGTGCGATCACGATGTTATCGATGCCGATGATGTCGAGCGCCATCAGGTGCTCTTCGGTCTGTGGCTGAGGGACTGGCTCGCTTGCACTCACGACCAGTACCGCACCATCCATGATCGACGCACCGGAAAGCATCGTCGCCATCAACGTTTCGTGGCCCGGGGCGTCGACGAAGGAGACGGTACGCATAATCTCGCTTTCCTCACCGTCCGGTCCTGTTTCCTCGACGGTATAACACTCGGGCTCGTCACGGTCCGGGAACCGCCGGAAGGTCGCATCGGCGTAGCCGAGACGGATCGAGATACCCCGCTTCATCTCCTCGGAGTGCTGGTCCGTCCACTCGCCGGACAGTGCCTGTACGAGCGTCGTCTTGCCGTGGTCGACGTGGCCGACGAGTCCGATGTTCACCTCCGGTTGTCGTTTGTTATCTGACATATGAGACAGTAATCTTGGTAGTGATTCGCCCCGAACGCCTGATAAACCTACTGTTCTCGACCCGACTGACGGACGCCTGCGCCGATTTCCCGGCCCGCGGGAACGCCTGCAACGTTTTATTTAATCTCGTGGCAAAGGGGACGGTGATGTCGTCTCAACGTGGCAATCGAGTCAGGCGTGATGCGGGGGATTTTGATGGTAAGAGAGTGCTCAAACGGGTGATCGGATGACCGACGCGACGCTCGTACTGGCGGCGCTTGCACCACTGCTCGTCGTCGCAGTCCTGCTCGTCGGACTGCTCTGGCCCGCAGTCAGATCGATGCCCGTGGCGTGGGCAACGGCAGCCGTCGTCGCAGGTGTCGTCTGGGGGATGCCGCTGGACTGGATCGCAGCAACGACGCTCTGGGGCGTGATGCTCGCTATCGAGATACTCTGGATCGTCTTCGGCGCGCTCGTGTTGTTGTACACGCTGATGCGCGCCGGTGCGATCGACCGTATCAACGACGGTTTCGCCTCGATCAGTGAGGACCGGCGAGTACAGGTCGTCCTGCTTGGCTTCTTTATGGCGACGTTTCTGGAAGGTGTCGCCGGCTTCGGGACGCCTGCTGCAGTCGTGGCCCCGCTCCTGCTCGCGCTGGGCTTCCCGGCGATGGCCGCGGTGATCGCTGCGCTGATCGGCCACGCCATCGCGACGACGTTCGGAGCCGTGGGCGTTCCCGTCAGACCCGGGACGCTCGATCCGATCTCGGCACTGGACGGCGTATCAGCCGCGGAAGCCTCTGATGTAGTTGCACAGGCTGCCGGATCGGCCGCAGTGTATCAGGCTATTATCGGCGTGTTTATGCCACTCATGGCGGTTGGTATGATCGTTTACTTCTTCGGTGATCCGGAAGAACGGTCGCTCGCACCCATCAAGCCGGTCGTCCCGCTCTGTCTGTTCGCCGGCGTCGCATTTGTCGTCCCCTTTGCGCTGACAGCACTCTTTATCGGTCCCGAGCTCCCCTCGATCATCGGCTCGATGGTCGGGATCACGGTTACCGTCGCAGCGCTCAAGGCTGGCTATTTCGTCCCCGAAGAGGAATGGACCTTCCCGGAGCGTGACGAGTGGCCCGACCACTGGGTCGGCTCCGTCGAACCGGGCGGGGAGAACAGCTCGGATCCAGAACCAGCAGTCGATGACAACCCGTCGATCTCCCTCGCCCGAGCGTGGGCACCGTACCTGATCCTCGTCGGTCTGCTGATCATCACCCGAGACTTCACGCCGATCGGTGAGGTCTTGAGACAGGTTGCGGTGCTGGCTCCGGCATGGGACGGGATCCTCGGCACAACTGTCGAGCAAGAAATCGAGTGGGCCTACGTTCCCGGCACCTGGCTGGTCCTGAGCGCGCTCATCGCCATCCCACTGTTCGACCTTGACGGATCACAGGTTGCCGACGCATGGCGTGAAGCCGGCCAGAAGATCGTCTCACCAGCCATCGCGCTGGTGTTCGTTATCGGGATGGTCGGCATCATGCTGGAATCCGGCCAGTATCCGGAGGCACCGGGCGGTGACAGCATGATGGTCGTCCTTGCCGACGGCACTGGTGCGGTGTTCGGTGACATCTACACGCTGGTCGCTGTTCCGGTCGGTGTCCTCGGGACGTTCATCACCGGCTCGATTACGGTCTCGAACATTACCTTTAGCGGCCTCCAGTACGAGGTCGCCACTCAGGCAGGTCTCCCACAGCATCTGATCGTCGGCGGGCAGATGATCGGTGCCGCGATCGGGAACGTGATCGCAATTCACAACGTCATCGCCGCGCTGGCGACGGTCGGGCTCGTCGGGCAAGAGGGTCGAGTAATCCGACTGAACCTCATCCCGGTACTGTTCTATATTATTATGGGCGCAATCGTCATCTCGATCGCCGTGGCGCTCTAGCTCGCGCGACCTTTTTGTTCGGCCAGCCCAATCTCTCTCCGTGAGCGAGTTCGCGTTCGAGCTATCGCTGTGTGCCCATCTCGAAGCGACAACAGACTCGATCATCGCTCGACAGCTCGGCGGCGGCGTCGCCGCGCCCGGCAAGCGGGTGCTCGATACCGTACTTGTCGAGCAGGGTCCATCCTTCGACGCGCGCACAGCGATATCGTCCGAGACCATTCCCGATGCCGCTATCGAGAGCGACGCTGGGCTGGGTCGCTTTCGCGATCGACGGAACGTCCTCTCCGGACCACCCCGCCGTGCGAAGTCGGTCGTCGAGCGCGCCGTCGAGGCGGGCTTTTTCGAGCGAGAGCGCCGGGATGGACGCGAGTACGTCAGACAGGTCGCCCGGTATCCCGACAACTGGTTCAGCCGCATCATCGCGGTGGAGAACAAACCCGACCTCGGACGTCCGGGCGCACTGGAGACGCAGTTACGGAAGGACGTCAGCCTCGGGCTGGTCGATGAGGTCGTGCTGGCGACGGAAAGCTACGTGACCGGTGCACACCTGAACCGGCTGCCGGAGGCGGTTGGCATCTGGCGATTCGACCCCGATGCGGTCGGCGACGACCCGATCGAGGTCGTTCGCGAACCGACGCCGCTTCCGACCGACACAGGTGGAATCGAACTGCTGGAGCGACACGCCGGACGCGCGGACATCACGACCGTTTCTCCGGAGGAGAAAACTCGTGCTCGACGCCGTATCGCCGAGCGCGCGTACGGCAAGGGCTGGCGGACCTACGAGTTCCCGGAGTGTGGTAACGTAAGTGCAGCAGCCTGTGGGGACTGTCGCGGCCTCCCCTACTGCTCATGGTACAACCGACTGGTCGACCCTGCAAGCGACTGCGGGCCGGACTGTCCAGGCTACAAGGCAGCCGACTCACCCGAAGTCGATCTCCACGCCGAGCGCGCCGAGACATCGCCGTGGATCGCTGACCCCGACGGAAGACAGCGGCGACAGGCAGGACTGGACCGGTTCGGCTGATCATTCACTCGCGCAGTTCGTCTGCGTAGTACCAGAACAGCCCCAGCACGGCGGCCAGCCCGAGCACAAAGATCGCCAGTTCGATCGGGTGGGTAAACTCATCGAAGGCGACCGCCGCCACCGCGTAGCAGACGGCACCCACGGCGAGCAAAACGAGAAAGCGCGTCGAATCCGAGGCCCAGGTCATCGACTGTCCGTTGCCACCGAGTACATATCGGCGTTTCCTTACAGCGAGAACCGCTCGCCGTCGACTGCAAGCGGTTCCTCGAACGCCTCGTCGACGGGGTAGTAGTGAGCGACGTGAACCAGCCGGGTACGTTCGGCATTCAGGTCATCGCCCAGCGCGATCGCCCCCTCACGTGTCATATGCTTGCTTCCAAACGTCCGTGCGACCCCCTCATCGTCGTGGTGGTCACCGCCGATGTGATGGCTCTCTGCGACCTGCGCAGGGACGATCCCGTCCGCGAGCAGGAGATCCGGGTTAGCCATTGCCGCCCGCGAGTCCTCAGGAATCGCGTAGTTCGTATCGCCGGAGAGCGTTAGCTTCGCGCCCGTTTCTGGGTCCTCGATCACGACGCCGTAACAGAGCAGCGGCGGGTGATCGACCGGAACGAGCGTCACGTCGAACCCGCAGGTTCGGACTGTCTCGAACGGCGCAGTCGGCTGGACATCGATTGCATCGAGATAGCTGTACTTCCGATTGACCGTCTCGGCGACGCTTTCGCCGGTGACCGGATCGGTCTCGTTGGCTGCATAGACCGGTGCGTCCCGGAGGAGTCGGTAGACGTTTCCAAGGCCGTCGAGGTGATCGAAGTGGACGTGTGTGATGACGATGGAATCGGGCAGGGCAACGTCCTCGCGCTCGAACTGGTGGCGGAAGTCGGGACTGGCGTCGATCAACAACGCTTCGTCGGTGCGGTCGTTCTCGAGGTAGACGGAAAACCGGGTGCGCTCGATCCCGTGTTCGCGGGCGTACTCACAGGTGTCACACTCACAGTCGAGTGTCGGCGTGCCGGTCGTATCACCTGTTCCGAGGAGGGTCACCTCCATCCTGTCAGTGATTGTGGTCGTGGTCGTGCGAGTGGCCGTCCGTGCTCCCGCCGTCGTCCGCGCTGCCGCCGTCGCCGCTGATGTCGCCGCCCGCGACCAGCGCCTCGTGATCGCCGTCCATCATGTCCATATTTTTGAGGTTGTCCCGCTCCTCGAAGTCCTCGACGGCGTCGATCAGATCCTGCTGGGTCAGGTTCGTCCGGTTCTCGGTCAGCGCGTCGAGCACGGCTTCGCGCATGACCATGCGGAGATCACTCCCGGTCAACCCTTCGGTGATCTCGGCGACGGCGTCCGGATCGAACTCGTTGATCTCCATCGCGTGGGTGATAACACGAAGGATATCCGAGCGCATGCCACGATCCGGTTTGGGGAAGTTGACAATCTCGTCGAAGCGTCGCCACGCGGCGGCATCGAGCTGATCAGGGTGGTTCGTCGCGCCGATTAGCAGGACCTCGTCCTCGATGAGGCTCACCTCGTCGATCGACTTGAGCAGGGTGTTGACCGCGCGCTTGATCGCTGCGTGCTCGTCCGACGAGCGCGTCTTGGCGACGAAGTCGAACTCGTCCATAAAGAGGATACACGGCGAGAGTCGCTTTGCCACCTCGAAGACCTTCTCGACGTTTTTGGCCGTCTCGCCGAGATACTGGCTCGTGATCATCGAGAGCTTCACCTCGACGAAGGGGAGATCAAGTTCGTGGGAAAGACCGCGTGCCGCAGTCGTCTTTCCGGTTCCCGGCGGGCCGACAAAGAGCAGTTTGCCGATCTCGCGCAGGCCGATTTCCGCGAGATAATCGCGGTGTTCGATCGCCTTGACGACCTTGTGGATCTCGTTTTCCTGGTCGGGCGTCAACACGAGGTCGTCGAGCGTCATCTCGATCTCCTCGGGGGCCCGGACATCGACGAGATCGAGCAGCTCCTCTTCGTCCTCGTCGAAGAACTCCTCTAGCAGGCTGTCGATCCAGACCCGGTCGGCCTGGATGGGTCGGTTGGCCTTCCGCGCCCGATCGTAGTCGACACCCTCGAACTCGTCCTCGAAGGCGTACGCGAGGGTTGGGTTCGACTGAACCCGCTCGGTATCGACCCGGTCGCGGAACCAGTTCTCCGCCATCCGCTCGTCCGTCAACGAGATCGAGCCCGAGAACTCGTCGCGCTCGGTGAACATCAGCTCCGAGACGGCGTCCCAGGGCTGGTCGATGCCCGTTGCCGTTCGTGCGGTGCTGTTCGTCGCCGACAGCGGTCGCTCTATCTCGCCATCGCTCCAGAACACCTGCCGATACCGGGGCGGCAGGTCGTTCTCGTCGAGGGATCGGTTGTCGGTGTACAGCCGCGTCGTCAGCAGGAACTCGACGACGTCTATCGACGCATCGCTCATTCTAGAAGAGGTTCGTGTGGCCGGATGTTAAGCGCGTCGAAGACACACCGGTCTCGATCTACCAGGGCCGGTCGTCGTCCCGCCTGTCGTCGACGCCCTCGTCGTCGGCTCCCCACTCGTTGTCGGATGCCGTGTCGTCTGACTCCCAGTTATTCGGCTCCTCGTCCTGCTGTCCCCAGCCAGCGTCGTCGCCTTCCGGGTCATCCCAGCTGCTCGACGTCGAACTCGACGCCCACGTTTCGTCGCCGGTCCCGTCCTGGTCCTCCGGTAGGGCAGATCCAAGCCGAAACTGCTGGACCATTGCACCGATGCCGAGCGAGGACAGCGCAAGCGCGAGGAGCCCACCGACGACCGGGATCGAGGTGACAATCGCCGTAACAACGAAGCCGACAAGAAACGCGAGCCAGAGCGTCTTCGTGGATGGCGGGCGTTCGGTGCGACCGGCGAACTCCGCGAGCAGGTAACGCCCGATCGTGATGTCGACGAGCACTGCGCCGACAAAGGACACCAATACGAGCGCCAACAGGAGTGGAATCCCGACGAGAGCGCCGATAAACGTCAGTATGAGCACGAGGCTGACGATGAAGACACCGATGACGGTCCCGAACCCGATCAATCCGGTCGTGATCGGATCACTCCGTATGTGCTGGTTCGTCGAGCGGGTGTACTCCGACGTGAGGTGAATCAGGACGGCAGCGATCAGCCCGAAGAATACGAACGAGGCGGCGAGTCCGGCGAGCATCGCCGTCGTCGATAGTTCGTCAAATGCCACGGTGATCTCTTCGGGGTTCTGTTGAGTTGCAGTCGTAACTCCGGAAAACAGCACGAGCGCACACGTTGCTACGATCGCGTGGAGGGCTGATCGTCTCATAATTCGTATTCCTCCCGTATCGAATATAAGGATGGTGATCACGTCAGGGGCAGTGAACTCGCCGACCAACCCCTTCCAGTTCTAACCGGTTTTAAGTTCATGAACAACGATTCAGGATACATGTCCGACGAGACGACTCCGGTCATCGCTGCGGCGTATCGCACACCACAGGGCAAAGAGGACGGCGTTTTCGCCGATCTACGGAGCGAGGACCTTTCGGTCCCGCTAATCGACCACATACTCGACGAAACTGGCCTCACCGGCGCGGAGATCGACGACCTGCTCTGGGGCTGTGCACAGCAGCGCGACGAGCAGGGTAACAACATGGCGCGCGTGATCGCCTTGCTCTCTGAACTGGGCGAATCGGTCCCCGCTTCGACGATTAACCGCTGGTGTGCCTCCTCCATGCAGTCGGTCATCTCGGCAGCCGACGCCATCGCGGCTGGAAACCGCGACGCCGTGATCGCGGGCGGCGTCGAGTCCATGAGCCGTGTCCCGATGGGGGAGAACACGCACAACGTCCATCCACGACTCGCCGAACTGTACAACATCGGCGAGCTCCAGATGGGGATGACCGCCGAGAAGGTCTCGGAAGAACACGACGTCTCCCGCGAGAAACAGGACGAGTACGCTCTGCAGAGTCAGCAGCGCGCCCACGAGGCGACCGAGTCAGGACGGTTCGATGACGAGATCGTACCGATCGAAACGGAGGAGGGAACCGTGACCGAGGACGAGGGGATCCGCCCGGACACCTCTCTGGAGAAACTCGCAGGCCTGCCGACCGTGTTCAAATCCGACGGGACGGTGACGCCGGGGAACGCCTCACAGGTCAGCGATGGCGCAGCGGCGACGCTCGTGACGAGCAAAGCCTTCGCCGACGAGCACGACCTTGACGTCCTCGCAGAGGTCGGCGCGAACAACGTTGCGGGCGTCGATCCGACGGTGATGGGGATCGGCCCGGTACCGGCGACCCGTGGCTTGCTCGACCGTGCCGACCGGGACATCGAGGAGTACGACCTCGTCGAACTCAACGAAGCGTTCGCAAGCCAGGCCGTGTACTCCCGGGACGAACTGGGGATCGACCCCGAGACGTTCAACGTCAACGGCGGCGCGATCGCGATCGGCCATCCGCTCGGCGCGAGCGGCGCGCGCCTGCCCGTGACGCTCATCCACGAGATGCAAAAGCGCGACGCCGACCGCGGACTGGCGACGCTCTGTGTGGGCTTCGGTCAGGGTGCGGCGATCGAGTTCGAACGTCCCTGAAGCGATCAACCTGGGTCTTTTGGCCCAGATTTTGCGAGACCGACCGCGAGCACGGCGAGCGAGTCGGTCGAGACAAAAGGTGGTCGCGTCAGGGTGCGGCGATCGAGTTCGAACGTCCCTGAAGCGATCAACCTGGGTCTTT